>CALGVL010000315.1 GCA_937930165.1 uncultured Acetobacteraceae bacterium | reverse complement strand
CCGATCTCGTCGGTGGCGCCGAAGCGGTTCTTCACCGCGCGCAGGATGCGGAACTGGTGGCCGCGATCGCCTTCGAAATAGAGGGTGGCATCCACCATGTGCTCCAGCACCCGCGGCCCGGCCAGCGTGCCTTCCTTGGTCACATGGCCGACCAGCACCAGGGCGAAGCCGCGCGATTTGGCCAGGCGGATCAGCTCCGCCGCGCAGGCGCGCACCTGCGCCACCGTGCCCGGCGCGGAATCCAGCGCGTCCAGCCAGAGGGTCTGGATGGAATCGATCACCACCAGCGCGGCCTCGCGCTCCTGCTCCAGGCTGGCGGCGATGTCGCGGAGCGCAGTGGCGGCGGCCAGGGCCAGCGGCGCCCTCTCCAGCCCCAGGCGCAGGGCCCTGAGCCGCACCTGCTCCACGGCCTCCTCGCCGCTCACATACAGCACGCGCCGGCCGCCGGGGGACAAGGTCTCGGCAATGCGGGCGGCAGCCTGGAGCAGGATGGTGGACTTGCCGATGCCCGGATCGCCACCCACCAGCACGGCGGAGGCCGGCACCAGCCCCCCGCCCAATACGCGGTCGAGTTCCGCCAGCCCGGTCGGGATGCGGGGCGGCGGCGCCGTTTCCCCTTGCAGGCCGACGAATTCCACCTTTCTGCCGCCGCCGGCCCTGGCCGCAGGACCGCTCGGCCGCGGCGACGGCGCTTCTTCCTGCAGCGTGTTCCATTCGCCACAGGCCTCGCAGCGCCCCTGCCATTTCGGATGGGCGGCGCCGCAAGCCTGGCAGACGAAGCGGGTGCGATCCTTGGCCATGGGCGCCCTTTAGCACGAAACGGGAACACTGACGCTGTTGTAATCCGGCCAGGCGGCTTTGTCGCGCCCTGCCCGCAACGCCGCAGCGGCGCAGGCGGATGGTCAGGATTCAACTTGCATATTATGTATTAGACTATTGCGCACCGAACGGAGCCGCGGACCGCCGCCCATGATCCCCGAGGGACAGGATGCGCCGGCCGTCCCCACCAAGGGCGGGGGCGTGCGCGGGCTGCGCACGCGCCTGCTGCTGCTGGTCGCCGCCGTGGCGGTGCCGATGCTGGCGCTCGCCGCCGGCACGGTCTGGCAGGCCGATCAGGCACAGCGCCGCCGCGCCGAGCAGGCGCTGCTGGACCGGAGCCGCAGCCTGGCCGGGCTGGTGGACCGGGAATTCGGCCGCGCCGTCATCCTGCTGGAAACCCTCGCCGGTTCCGCCGCCCTACGGGCCGGCGACCTCGATGGCTTCGAGGCGGAGATGCGCGCCGGCTCGGCCCGGTTCGGCGGGGCGACGATCTCCCTGGCCGGGGCGGATGGCATGCTGCTGCTCAGCACCGCCTGGGCGCTGGGGGAGCGGCGCAGCGGAGTGCGCGCGCCGGAGCTGGTGCAGCGCAGCCTCGCCGGTGGCAGGGCGGAAACCAGCAATCTCCGCCTGCCCTCTGACGGGCGGCAGCCTTCGATCGCCATTGCGGTCCCGGCCTCCTCGGCGCGCCCCGGCTACGCCCTGTGCATGGCCCTGGTGCGGGAGAGGCTGGTCGCCCTGCTGCAGCGCCAGGCCCAGCCGATGGCGGAGGGCTGGACCGCCGCCGTGCTGGACCGCGAGGGGACCGTCGTGGCCCGCAGCCTCAATGACCGGGAGAGCCTCGGCAAGGCGGCCGGGGAGCCTGTCCTTGCCTGGCTGAAAGCGAAGGAGGCCGGCGTGATCCATGGGGTGAGGACGCGGGAGGGCATTCCGGTCGTGCTGGCCTTCGCCCGGGCGCCGACCAGTGGCTATAGCGCCGTCCTCACCATGCCGGCGGCGGCCTTCGAGGCGCCGGCCCGGGCGGCGCTGCTGCGGGCGCTGGGCATCGGGGCGGCGCCTGCGCTGGCCGGGATCGGCCTAGCGCTGTTCCTGGCCCGGCGCATCCTCGCCGCCTTTCATCGCGTCGCCGTGGCGGCGGCCAAGCCGGAGGCGGCAAGCCCCACCACCGGCCTGCCGGAGGCCGATGCGATGATCGCCGCCCTGGCCCAGGCGGGGCGGGAGCGGCGCCAGGCGGAGCAGCAGCGCGCCCTGCTGATGCGGGAACTGGACCATCGCGCCAAGAATGTGATGGCGGTGGCGCTGTCCCTGGTGCGGCTGACGCCGCGCGAGGATGCCGGCCGCTTCGCCGCGGCGGTCGAGGGCCGCATCGCCGCCATGGCCCGGGCGCATTCCCTGCTGGCCGGCGGCCGCTGGGGCGGCGCCAGCCTGCGCAGCCTGGCCGAGGGCGAGCTCCTCGGGATGCTGGACCGGGCGGAGCTGACCGGCCCGGCGGTGCGCCTCGCGGCCGATGCGGTGCAGCCGGTGGCGATGCTGCTGCATGAGCTGGCGACCAATGCGGCGAAGCATGGCGCGCTCTCGGTGCCGGAGGGACGGGTCGCGCTGCGCTGGGAATTCACCGCGCCGGAGGAGGGGTTGCGCCTGATCTGGCGCGAGTCCGGCGGGCCGGCGATCGAGGGGCCGCCGGCGCGGCGGGGCTTCGGCTCCCGCATGCTGGTCTCGCTGGCGGAGCGGCAGCTGGGCGGGCGGCTGGAATTCGACTGGCGCCCGGAGGGGCTGGCCGTCACCCTGACCCTGCCGGCGCGGCAGGTGGTGCAGGATATGGCGGGGCGGCAGCCGCCCGCTTCCCCCCACCCCCGGCTGGGAGAGGCAGCCTAGCCTGCGGCCACCCCGGACGGAAATGCCTGGTGCGTGGAGCGCCGACCCGGCACGGGCCGGGTCAGGCCGCCTGCTGCTCCAGCGTCGGCGCCGCGTCCATCAGGGTCACGCGCCGCATGTCGCGCGGATAGGTCTTGTCATCGAAGGGCCGGGCGCGGTGCATGGTGCAGCGGTTGTCCCACATCACCAGGTCCCATTGCCGCCAGTGATGCGTGTAGACGAATTGCCGCTGCGTCGCGAATTCCGTCAGGTTGCGGATCAGCATCATCGCTTCCGGACGCGGCCAGCCCTCGATCTCCCCGATATGGGATGAGAGATAGATCGAATGCCGCCCCGAACCGGGATGCCAGCGCACCAACCGCTGCCGGACCGGAGCGAAGCGCCGCTTCTCCTCTTCGGTATATTCCTCGAAGCCGAGCTGGCCGCGCGAATAGATCAGCGAATGCCGGGTGACGAGATCCTTCACCTGCGCCTTCACCTTCGCAGGCAGCGCATCCCAGGCGGCGCGCATGTCGGCAAATTCCGTCTCGCCGCCCTCGGGCGGGATCACGCGGGCGTGCAGCATGGAATATTTGGCGGGCGTCGGCTTGAAGCTGCTGTCGCTGTGCCAGAGCTGGTTGCCAAGATTGAACATGCGCCGCCGGTCATCGAGCGCGAGAAGCTTGCCGTCCACATCCAGGTTGGAGATGTCGTTCATCTGCTGGTGCTTCAGGCGCATCTTGTGGACATCCACCGTTGCCCGGTCCTGCTCCAGCGGGCCGAGCGCCTGGCCGAAGGCCATCTGCTGGTCGTCGTCAATCTGCTGATCACGGAAGACCAGTACGGCGTAGCGGTCCATGGCGCGGTCGATCTCCGCGCAGAGCTCCGGGCCCGGTGTCTGGCGCAGATCGATGCCCTTCACCTCCGCAACAAAGAGTGGGTGGAGCGGGGTGAGTTGCAGCGCCATTGTCGTTTCCTCCTGCTTCTGGTGCGCGGAGGAATGGTAGCGCCCGCAGGGCATGGTCGGTCAAGCCGGCGCGCCACGGGACGCGCCGGCTTGTTCCGGATCAGGTGCGGTAGGCGCGGCGGGCGCGGCGCTCCGCCTCCCGCGCCGCGGCTTCCGGCGTCTGCTGGCCGGAGGCGACCGCAGCGCACATCTGCACCAGCACGTAATCCGCATTCACCGCGCCGGAGGCCTGGGAGATCGGCCCCTTGTAGCCGGCCCAGTACGGATGGTTCATCGCATCGCGGAACAGGGTGATCTTGCGGTCGGAATTCCAGAAGGCCGCCTCCCGATAGGCGGCCAGCGGCTGCGACCAGTAGCCGAGGCAGCCGGAGAGCCAGGGCTCGTACTGCTCCGCCTCCATCATGAAGCGGATGAACTCCTTGGCCGCGTTCGGATACTGCACATGGCGGAAGATCATCGCGTTCAGAACGGTGGCGCCCTGCGGCGGCGCGCTCGCCCGGCCGCGCGGCAATGGCCGGTGCTCGGTATCCTCGGCGATCGGCCGGGTCCTGGGATCGTTCTTCAACGCGAAATAGAGCGAGACGCCATTGGCAGTGAGGTGGATCTCCTGCGCCGAATAGGCGCGGTTGTTGCTGGGATCGAGCCAGGAGAGCACGCCGGAGACGAAGGTGGGGTACAGCTCCCGCAGGTAGTTCAGCGCCTCGATGGTCTCGCGGCTGTTGATGGTGATCTTGCCATCCTCGTCGGTCAGGGCAGCGCCGTGCGACCAGAGCAGCCAGTTGGCAAAGCCGTTGCCGTCGCCGACCGCATTGCCCAGGGCGAAGCCCGCCGGCTTGTCCAGCCGCTTCATCGCCTGGAGGAGCTTCAGGTAGCCCGCATGATCGTCCGGGACCTGGTCGAAGCCGGCTTCCCGCACCGTGGAGGCGCGGTAGACGATCGGCCCGGTGCTGCCGCCGAAGGGAATGCCGATCCAATTGCTCGTGCGGTGCCGCTTGCCGTATTTCTCCGCCAGGAAGGCCCAGCCGCCATAGCGCTTGCCGAGATACTCCGCGACATCGGACAGCTCGATCAGCTTGTCGGCATAGATGTGCGGGTCGTCGCCCCAGCCGATCACCACATCCGGGCCGCTGCCGGTATTGGCGATGACGGCGGTCTGCGGGCGGATGTCCTCCCAGCCGACGAAATCAACGCGGACAGGCACCTTGTACTGCTCGCTGAAGCGGGCCGCGTTCTCGCGGAAGATCACCTCGTCCGGCTCGACGAAGCGGGCGGGGCGGATAACGCGCAGCGAGGCGCCGGACTCGATCGGCAGCTTGGGCGGGGCGACATCCGCGCGGGGAATGGCGGCGCCGGCCTGCCGCCCCAGGCTGCCGGCAGCAAAGGCACCGGCGCCCA
Organism: uncultured Acetobacteraceae bacterium; assembly: GCA_937930165.1. Taxonomy (GTDB): domain Bacteria; phylum Pseudomonadota; class Alphaproteobacteria; order Acetobacterales; family Acetobacteraceae; genus CALGVL01. Next base: position 36,528 of record CALGVL010000315.1, on the reverse strand, counting down.
GGGCCAGGGCGCCGCGGCGGGTGATCGATTCCATGCTGTGTCCTCCCAGCTTGTTCTTGCGGGCCGCCCGAAACGATGAGGCGGCCCGTGGCGAGGAGGATGCGTCAGCCGGGCGAACCCAAGCGAGGATTTCCCCCATGGACGGCCGGGGGAGGCGTACAAACCGGCGTGTAGAGGCGCAGCCGCCTGCTCGGATTTATTGAGCTGGCGATTCATATCCGGGATCCGTGGCAATCCTCGGATCCCAGGACAGCAGCAGGTTAGCGCCGCAACTCCATCTGGATCGGCCCTTCCCGCTCGCCGCGCGCGAATTGGTCCACCAGATCATTGCCGGTATGGCCCAGATTGGCTGCCGGGCCGGTCCAGACGATCCGGCCCTTGTGGATCATTGCCGCATCATCGCCGATGCGCCGGGCACTCGCCATGTCATGGGTGATGCTGATGGCAGTGGCGCCGAGCCGCCGCACGCAGTCCACGATCAGCCCGTCGATCACCGCCCCCATGATGGGGTCGAGGCCAGTGGTCGGCTCGTCGAAGAGGATGATGTCGGGCTGCGCCGCCACCGCGCGGGCCAGCGCCACGCGCTTCTGCATGCCGCCGGACAGTTCCGACGGGTAGAGATCGCCCACCGAGGCCGCAAGGCCCACCTGCGCCAACACCTCCGCCGCCTTGTCCCGCGCCGCGGCGCGGCTGATGCGCTTCTGCGCCAGCAGCTTGAAGCAGACATTCTCCCAGACGGGCAGGCTGTCGAAGAGCGCGCCGTTCTGGAACAGCATGCCGATGCGGTCGTTCAGCGCCTCCCGCTCCCGCCGGGGCATGCGCAGTACGTCCTCGCCATCGATCTCGATCACGCCCTCATCCGGCTCGATCAGGCCGAGGATGCATTTCAGCATCACCGACTTGCCGGAGCCCGACCCGCCCAGGATCACCATGGAATGCCGGGCCGCGACGTCCAGGTCGATGCCGTCCAGCACCTGCTTGGTGCCGAAAGCCTTGCGCACCCCGCGCAACCGGATCTTGGGAACGTCCTGCTTCATTGCCCGAAGAAGATCTCGGTCAGCCCGTAGTCGAAGGCGAGGATGAGGATGGAGGAGGCGACCACCGCCGTCGTCGTGGCGCCGCCCACGCCCTGCGCACCGCCCCGGCTGTTGTAGCCGCACCAGGTGCCCATCAGCGCGACGATGAAGCCGAAGACCGCCGCCTTCACCAGGCCGGAGACCACGTCCTCCGTCTGCAGGAAATCGAAGGTGGACTTGAGATAGGCGGCCGAGACGAAGTTCAGCTTGACGATGCCGATCAGCCAGCCGCCCATCACGCCCAGTATGTCCGCCACCAGCACCAGCAGGGGCATGGCGATGGTGGCCGCCAGCAGGCGCGGCGCCACCAGGTATTTCATCGGGTTGGTGGAGAGCGTGGTCAGCGCGTCGATCTGGTCGGTGACGCGCATGGTGCCGATCTCGGCCGCGAAGCTGGCGCCGATGCGCCCGGCCACCATCAGCGCGGCCAGCACCGGGCCCAGCTCGCGCGTCAGGCTGATGACGACGACGCTGGCGATCGCCGATTGCGCGTTGAAGCGGGCGAAGCCGGTATAGGATTGCAGCGCCAGCACCATGCCGGTGAAGACGGCGGTCAGCGCCACCACCGGCAGGGAGAACCAGGCGATCTCCACGAAGGCGCGGGCGAACATCCGCCAGTGGAAGGGCGGCCGGAAGAGGTGCGAGAGTGCCTCCAGCGCGAAGAGCGCGACGGCGCCAGCGGTCCGGCAGGCGGCGAAGGCGCCACGGCCGAGCGCCGCCAGCGGATCGAGGATCAGGGCGCCCATCAGGTCGCGCCGTACTCGCGCCGGTAGCGGGCGCCAAGGGAAGTCAGGATCTCATAGCCGATGGTGCCCGCGCGCGCGGCGAGGTCGTCCGGCGTGTTCCCCGGCCCGATGAGCTCGATCATGTCGCCCGGCGCCAGGTCCGGCGCATCCGTCACGTCGAAGGTGATGAGGTCCATGGATACCCGGCCAACCAGCGGCACGGTCCGCCCGGCGAAATTGCCGATGCCGCGCCCGGAGAGGGCGCGAAGGTATCCATCGGCATAGCCGGCGGCAACCGTGGCGATCCGGCTGGGACGCGGGGCAATCCAGGTGGCGCCATAGCCCAGGCTGGCGCCCTTCGGGATCTCCCGCACCTGCAGCACCGGGGCCTCCAGCCGGACCACCTGCCGCATCGGGTTCGGGGCGCCGGGGGTTGGGTTGATGCCGTAGAGGGCACAGCCCGGCCGGGCCAAGTCGCTGGCGAAGTCAGGGCCGAGAAAGATGCCGGAGGAATTGGCCAGGCTGCGCGGCGCTTGTGGCAGGCGGGCGCAGGCCGCCCGGAAGCGGGCTGCCTGGGCGGCGTTCAGGGGATGCTCCGGCTCATCGGCGCAGGCCAGATGGGTCATTACATAGAGCAGGTTGAGGCCGGCCAGCCGCCCCGGATCCTCCGCCAGCAGGTCGAGTTCCCGCGCATCCAGGCCGAGTCGGCTCATGCCGGTATCGACATGCAGGATGGCGGGCCTGGCCTGCCCCTTCGCCCGCGCCGCCGCGGCATGGGCCGCCACATCCGGCAGGCCGTTCAGCACCGGAACCAGCCCAGCCTCCTCCTCCGCGCCGGGGGCGAAGCCGTTCAGCACGGCGATCATCGGCCCGGGCCCGATCGCCTCCCGGAGTGCCAGCCCCTCCGCCAGATGGGCCACGAAGAAGTGCCGGCACCCGGCCGCCAGCAGGGCGCGCGCCACCGGCGCGGCGCCCAGACCATAGGCATCCGCCTTCACCACCCCGGCCACGGCGCCGCCCGGATGCCGGGCGCACAGCGCGCGCCAGTTCGCCGCGATGGCGGAGAGGTCCACCGTTAGCACCGCCTGCATCGCATTCCCTTCCGGTCCGCCGGGCAGGGCATGGCCCGGACCGGCGCCGGTTGCAAGCGGGGCCTGCCGGGATGCTGCTTGTCCTGCGGGCCGATTCACGCCTCCGGGCCATCCGGCGCCGCGCAGACCGGGCCGCTTAGTAGCCGCCCTCCGGTCCGCGGGTCTGGTCGAGATCGCCGAAGCGGGTGAATTCGGACTCGAAGAACAGCTTGATGGTCCCGGTCGGGCCGTGGCGCTGCTTGGCGATGATGAGTTCGGCCTTGTTATGGGCCTGCTCCATGTCGGACTGCCACTTCTGCAGCGCTTCCTCGAATTTCGCCGGGTTGTCGTAGGCCAGCTCCTTCGGGGCGCGCTGTGCCAGGTAGTATTCGTCGCGATAGACGAACATCACCATGTCGGCGTCCTGCTCGATCGAGCCCGATTCGCGCAGGTCCGCAAGCTGCGGCCGCTTGTCCTCCCGCTGCTCCACCTGGCGGGAGAGCTGGGAAAGGGCGAGCACCGGCACGGACAATTCCTTGGCGATGGCCTTCAGCCCCTGGGTGATCATGGAGATCTCCAGCACCCGGCTCTCCGGCCGCGTTCCCGCCGCCGGGCGCATGAGCTGGAGGTAATCCACCACCACCAGCTCCAGCCCCCTTGTCCGCTTCAGCCGGCGGCAGCGGGTGCGGAGGGCGGAGATGGTGATGGCCGGCGTGTCGTCAATGACGATGGGGATGCTGGCCAGTTCGCGGCTCACCTCCACGAAGCGGTCGAAGTCGCGCTGGGAGATGTCACCGCGGCGGATACGGTCGCCGGAGATCCGCGCCTCCTCGGAGAGCAAGCGGGTCGCCAGCTGGTCGGCGCTCATTTCCAGGGAGAAGATGGCGACGGTGCCGCGCGGCTGGACATCCGGCCCCTTCTCCTGCGCCTCCCGCATCAGGGCTCGGGCGGCGCCGAAGGCAATCTTGGTGGCGAGCGCAGTCTTGCCCATGGCCGGGCGCCCGGCCAGGATCAGCAGGTCGGAGGGGTGCAGGCCGCCGGTCTTGGCATCCAGGTCACGCAGCCCGGTGGGCAGGCCGGAGACACCACCAGGCGTGGAGAAGGCGCGCTCCGCGTTCAGCACGGCGTCGGTCAGCGCCCGCTCGAAGGTGATGAAGCCGCCGTCCGAGCCGCCTTCCTTCGCCAGGTCGAAGAGCCGCTGCTCCGCCGCCTCGAGCTGGTCCTTGGCATCCAGTTCCGGCTCGGCGCCGAAGGCGCGGTTCACCACCTCCTCGCCCACATCGATGAGCTGGCGGCGCAGCCAGCAGTCATAGATCAGCTTGCCGTACTCGCCGGCATTGATGATGCCGACCATGGCGGAGAGGAGCTGCGCCAGATAGGCCGGGCCGCCGACCTCGTCCAGCAGGCCGGAATGCTCGAATTCCGGGCGGAGGGTCACGACATCGGCAAGCTGCCCGGCCTCGATCCGGCGCTGGATGGCGCGGTAGATGCGGCCGTGGATGGGATCGGCGAAATGCTCCGGCGCCAGGAATTCGGAGACCCGCTCATAGGCCTTGTTGTTGGCCAGCAGGGCGCCGAGCAGCGCCTGCTCTGCCTGCAGGTTCGAAGGCGGGACGCGCTGCGAAAGGCCGAGCAGGCCACCGGAGCCCCCCCCGAAGGGCGAGGCCGAATCGCTGCCGGGGAAGCCGGGCGGACCGAAGGTGTTCATGGCCCCATTCTAGCGCAGGGCGGGTCCGGGGGCGGACCTGTGGATAACGTGAATCATGGGGACGGAGGTTCACCGATACGCCCCCGTGGCGCCGGCACCACACCGGCGCGAGAGTGGCCCTTCCAACTTGGCGGCGCCGATCAGACCTCCGCGCCCTTCGGCGCTCCGGTCATCGGGGCCGCTCAGGCCCCCGCCCCGACCGGATGATAGTCCCGGCCGAAATAGATCAGCCCGGCCCCGCCCCTGCTGCCATGCCGGATCGCCAGGACATCGGCGAAGATCACGGTATGCGTGCCCTTCTCCACCATGTCGGCCACGCGGCAGTCGAAGGCCACCACGGCGCCTTCGAGCACCGGCGCGCCAGTGGCCAGCTCCGACCAGCTGCCGGCGGCGAACCGCTCCTCCAGGCTGCATTTGGTGACGCCGGCAAAGACGGTGGAAACCTCCCTCTGCCTGGCGGAAAGGGTGTTCACGCACAGCACCCCATTGGCCTTCAGCACCGGGGCGGAGGAGGAATTGCGGTTCATGCAGACCAGCAGGGTCGGCGGGTCATCCGTCACGCTGCACACCGCGCTGGCGGTGAAGCCGGCGCGGCCGGCCGGCCCGGCGGTGGTGATCACATTCACCGCGGCGCCCAGCCGGGCCATGGCGTCGCGGAATTCCTGCCGGGTTACGGACATCGGAAAGGCGCCTCGTTGATCGGGTCCAGTTAAAGCATGGCCGGCGCTCTTGGGAACCGGGGGAGGCACCGCCGGAGCCCAATCTTCACATTCACGGCAGGTCAGTGCCGGGCGGAGAGCGGGCTCGTCACATGCTCCAGCGGCTTGCGCTCTGCGGCGAAGCCCAGGCGCCACTCGGTGATCGCCGCCAGCAGCATCAGCGCCGCGGCCGCCATGTAGCCCCACATGATGTCGGTGCGGTCGCCGCCCTCGATCAGCCGCCCGAACAGGGCCGGGCCGATCACCCCGCCGACCGCGGTGCCAAGGGCATAAAACAGGGCGATGGCCATGGCCCGCATCTCCAGCGGGAAGCTCTCCCCCACCGTCAGATAGGCGGCAGAGGCGGCGGCGGAGGCGAAGAAGAAGATCACGGTCCAGGCCGCCGTCTGCTCCCAGGCGGAGAGCCAGCCGGCGGCGAAGGCGTAGCCCGTCGCCGCCATCAGCACCCCGGACAGGGCATAGGTGGCGGTGATCATCGGCTTGCGGCCGATGCTGTCGAAGAAATGCCCCAGCAGCAGCGGCCCGGCCAGGTTGCCCAGCGCGAAGGGCAGCATGTACCAGCCAATACTGGCAGGCGGGATGCCGTAGAATTTGGTCAGCACCAGCGCATAGGTGAAGCCCAGCGCATTGTAGCAGAAGGCCTGGCAGGCCATCAGCGTGACGCCGAGCAGGGTGCGGTCGCGATGACGGTGGATCATCGCGTGCCAGACCTCGGCGATCTCGGTATGACGGCGGCGGTGCAGCCGCACCTTGCCGTATTCCAGGGGCGGCAACGGACCATGCCTGGCCTCCGCCTGGCGCTCGATGTCCGAGACGATCCGCTCCGCCTCCTCCGGCCGGCCATGGATCATCAGCCAGCGCGGGCTTTCCGGCAGGAAGCGCCGCATGAGCAGCACGATCAACGCCAGGGCGCCGCCCACCACGAAGGCGGCGCGCCAGCCGATCTCCGGGTCGATAATCCGCGGGTCCAGCACCACCAGGGCGATGACGGCGCCGATCGCTGCCCCACCCCAGAAGGTTCCGTTGACGGCAAGATCGGTGGTGCCACGCCGGCGCGCCGGAATCAGCTCCTGGATCGCGGAGTTCACCGCCGCGTATTCGCCGCCGATGCCGGCGCCGGTCAGCGCCCGGAAGAAGGCGAAGGACCAGAAATCCCAGGAGAAGCCGGTGGCGATGCTGGCCAGCATGTAGACGGTGAGGGTGACGAAAAAGAGCTTCTTCCGCCCCAGCCGGTCGGTCAGCCAGCCGAAGCCCAGCGCCCCGGTGACGGCCCCGACCAGATAGGCCGAGGCGGCCAGGCCAATCTGGGTCGCGGAAAGATTGAGGCTCGGGCTCTGATGGATGGCGCTGGCGAGGGAGCCGACCAGCGTCACCTCCAGCCCGTCCAGGACCCAGGTGATGCCGAGGGCCAGCACCACGCGCCAGTGGAAGCTGCTCCAGGGCAGCCGGTCCAGCCGCGCCGGGACATCGGTTTCGAACACGCTCTTTTCGGCCCGGCCCGGCATGTGGCGCATTCCGGCAGGATCTCCTTTCCCGGTCAGAACGCCGGAACGGGCGGCGGTTCCGGCAGGGGCGTGGCAAGCCGCCGCATCTGCGGTTAGATCCCCCCTGGGAGCCCCAGCAGAGGGAGGAGAGGATGCCCGAGATCCGAATCGCCGCAAGCGATGGCAGCGGCGAGTTCATGGCCTATGTGGCGATGCCGAAGCAGACCCCGGCCGGCGCCGTGGTGATGATCCAGGAGATCTTCGGCGTGAACCGCACCATGCGGGCGCTGTCCGACTGGGTCGCCGAGATGGGCTTCATCGCCGTCTGCCCGGACCTGTTCTGGCGGCAGCAGCCGGGGGTGCAGCTCGACCCAGATGCCGGGCAGTCCGAATGGGACAAGGCCTTCGCCCTGATGAACGGGCTGAACCAGGACAAGGCGGTGGAGGACCTGAAGGCGACCGTCGCCCATGCCCGCAAGATGGAGGGCAGCAACGGCAAGGTCGGGACCATGGGCTTCTGCCTCGGCGGCAGGCTGGCCTTCATGATGGCGACGCGTTCGGATGCCGATTGCAACATCAGCTATTACGGCGTGGGCCTGGAGGGGCTACTGGGCGAGGCGCAGAACATCAAGGCGCCGCTGATCCTGCACATCGCGGGCAAGGACAAATTCGTGCCGCCCGAGGCGCAGGCGAAGATCCAGGAGGGGCTGAAGGGCAACAGGCAGGTGAGCTGCCATGTCTATCCCTGGGCCGACCACGCCTTCTCCCGCCGCGGCGGCCATGCCTATGACGCGCGGGCGGCGACCATCGCCGATGGCCGCTCGGCGGAACTGCTGACTCGGGTGCTCGGCTGAATTATGGCCGCGCCCTGCCTCCAGCGGGGCGCGGCTATTCCTCCAGGCGCTGCCGGACCCAGTCCTCCCGCGCCAGACGGTAGAGCAGATGGGTGCGCAGGGGGTGGCCCTCCGGCAGCCGGGGATGCGGGAAATCCCCGTCCGGCCGCATGCCGAGCCGCTGCATCAGGCCCCAGGAGCGCCGATTCGCCGGCACGGTGAAGGCAACGATCTCGGCCAGGCCGAGCGGCCCGAAACCGGCGGCGAGGGCGATCCGTGCAGCCTCCTCGGCCAGGCCCTGCCCCCAGAAGGGCCGCGCCAGGCGCCAGCCGATCTCGACCGCCGGGGTGAAGCGGGCCTCGAAAGTGACCCGCTGCAGACCGCAGAGGCCGATCAGCGGGGCCTGGTCGCGCAGTTCCACCGCCCAGAAGCAGTAGCCGTGTTGCGCCTCATGCGCGCGGTTGTGGGCGATGAAGGCGTCGCTCTGCTCGCGCGTCAGGGGCGCGACGAAATGGCGCATCACCTCGGGGTCGGCGTTCAGCGCGGCGAAGGGCGCGGAATCGCTGTCCTGCCAGGGGCGGAGCCGAATGCGGGGGCCATCCAGGACCATGCCGGGGCATAGCGCCGGGCCCCACCCGCCGCCACCCCCTTCGCGCGGGGGCGCGCCCGGCCTAGGTTGCCGGCCGGAGGACCGACCGAATGACACCGATCAGCCTGGAGGCGATGGCCGCCATGGTGCCGGATGGCGCCCTGCTGGCGCTGCCGCCGGACAATTCCCTGCCCTCGGTGGCGCTGGCCAAGGCGCTGATTCGCCGCGGCGCCCGCAATCTGCGGTTGCTGGGCGTGCCGGTGGCCGGCTTCGCCACCGACATCCTGATCGGCGCCGGCTGCGTCGCCGAGGTGGAGACCAGCGCCGTCTCGCTCGGCGAGGCCGGCTTCGCCCCGCGCTTCACCGCGGCGGTGAAGGCAGGCCAGATCCGGATGCGGGACGCCACCTGCCCGGCCATCCACACCATGTTGCAGGCATCGGAGAAGGGCGTGCCCTTCATGCCGCTGCGCGGGCTCCTCGGCAGCGACATCCTGAAGCACCGGCCCGACTGGAAGGTGATCCCCAACCCCTTCGCCGAGAATGGCGAGGACCCGATCGTGCTGCTGCCGGCGAAGCAGCCGGATTTCGCGATGTTCCATGCCGTCATGGCCGACTCGAAGGGGAATGTCTGGCTCGGCCGCAAGCGCGAATGCGCCACCATCGCCCATGCCAGCAAGCGCACCCTGGTGACGGTGGAGCGCGTGGTGGAAGGCGACTTCCTGATGGATGAGCGCCTGGCGCCCGGCGCCATCAGCGCCACCTATGTGGATGCTGTGGCGGTGGCCGAGCGCGGCGCGCATCCCGTCGCGCTGCTGGACGAATACGGCGCCGATCCGGCCTATGTCAGCGAATACGCCCGGATGGCGAAGACCGAGGAAGGCTTCGCCCAGTGGCTCGACCGCGAGGTTTTCACCCCGAAGGCAATGGCGGCGGAATGAGCATGATGAAGCCCGAGGAGCGGCTGGCTGTCGCCATCGCCCGGCTGATCCTGGACCCCAAGGCGCCGCCGGCACGGCATGTCGCGGTCGGCGCCGCCTCTCCCATCCCGGCGGCGGCCTGTTTCCTGGTGCAGAAGCTGGGTTATCCGATCCGCCTCTCGCTGCTGTCGCGGCGGACCGGCAATCCCTTCACCGAGGGCACGCGGGAACTGTTCGACCTGACCGGCCAGGGACGGATCGACCTGTTCTTCCTGGGCGGCGGGCAGATCGACGGCCAGGCCAACCTGAACCTGGTCGGCACCGGTGACTGGCCGGGAATGGGCGTGCGCTTCCCCGGCAGCTTCGGCAGCGCCTTCATGTACATGATGGTGCCGCGGGTGATCCTGTTCCGCGAGGAACATTCGCCACGCGTCTTCGTGCCGAAGGTGGACAACATCTCCGCCCCCGGTGTCTCGCCGCCCGGCGTGTTCCGCCGCGGCCATGCGCAGGCGCTGGTCACCGGCAAATGCGTCTTCCGCTTCCATCCGGACCGCGCCCGGTTCAGCCTGGAAAGCCTGCATCCCGGCGAGACGGTGGAGAGCATCCGCGCCGCCACCGGCTTCGATTTCGATGTGGAAGGAAACATCCCCACCACGCCGGATGCTACGGAGCAGGAACTGGCGCTGCTGCGGGGGCCGGTCTGCGACGAGATGCTGGAAACCTACCCCGAATTCTGCGCGCGCGTTTTCAACAGAAAGGCTGCTGCATGACTGACGCCGTTCCCGCCGCCGAGGGCAAGGGCCTGGCGAAATCCGCCGGGGCGCTCGCCGGCCTCAAGGTGATCGACCTGACGCGGGTGCTGGGCGGACCCTATTGCACCATGGTCCTCTCCGACCACGGCGCCGAGGTCATCAAGCTGGAACCGCCCCAGGGCGACGAGGTGCGGGACTGGGGCCCGCCCTTCGACGAGGCGGGCGATGCCAGCTACTTCCTCGGCGTCAACCGCAACAAGCGCTCGGTCGGTCTGGACCTGTCCAAGCCGGCAGGGCGCGAGGTGCTGCTGCGCCTGTTGGAAGACGCCGATGTGCTGGTGGAGAATTTCAAGCCCGGCAGCATGGAGAAATGGGGCCTGGGCTATGAGGAGGTGCTGTCCAAGCGCTTCCCCCGCCTGATCCATTGCCGCGTCTCCGGCTTCGGCGGCGACGGGCCGAATGGCGGCTTCCCCGGCTATGACGCCGTGCTGCAGGCCATGACCGGGCTGATGTCCATCAATGGCACGGAGACCTCCGGCCCGACGCGCCTCGGCAACCCGATCGTGGACATCGCCACCGGCCTGTTCAGCACCATCGCCATCCTGATGGCGCTGCATGAGCGGGAGCGCAGCGGCCGCGGCCAGTATTGCGACATGACGCTGCATGACTGCGGCATGGCGCTGCTGCACCCGCACGCCGCCAACTACTTCCTGAGCGGCAAGCGGCCGAAGGCCACGGGCAACCCGCATCCGAACCTGGCGCCCTATTCCAAGTTCCGCACCAAGACCTGCGAGATCTTCGTCGCCGCGGGCAACGACCCGGCCTTCCGCAAATTCTGCGAATTCCTCGGCATGCCCGAGGTGGCGAAGGATGAGCGCTTCGCCACCAACGGCGCGCGCGTGACCAACCGGGAGGCGCTGACCGAGATCCTGGAGCAGCGCTTCGCCGAGGAGGATGGGCATGAGCTCACCCGCCGTATGCTGCAGGCCGGCCTGCCCGCCGGCCCGGTGCAGCATGTGGACGAGGCCATGGCCGCCCCGCACACCGCCCATCGGGAGATGGTGACGGAGCTCGGCAGCTACCGGGGTCTCGGCACGCCGATCAAGCTCTCCCGCACCCCCGGCGGCACCCGCGCCGCCCCGCCACGCTTCAACCAGCATGGCGAGGAGGTGCTGGCGAAGCACGGCTTCAGCGCCGAGGAGATCAAGGCGCTGCGCGAGAGCGGCGTGCTGGTGGAGGCGCGGCGGAAGTAGCTCAGCCGGGCGGCAGACCCGGCCGCCCTTGCAGGCACATCATGGTCGCCAGCATGGTGGCGGTGAGTTCCTCCTCGCCGTCGTGCTGGCGACAGAACACATCCGCCCGCACCACGCTCAGGGTGCGGCCGGGCTTCAGCACCTCCGCCCGCGCGATCGCCGCCGTGCCGCGGCCAGGGCGCAGCAGGTTCACCTTGAACTCGGCAGTAAGCACGGAGGCCCCGGCCGGCATCAGCGAGAAGGCGGCATAGCCCGCGGCGGTATCCGCCAGCGTGGTCAGCGCCCCGGCATGGAAGAAGCCGTGCTGCTGGGTCAGATCGGGCCGAAAGGGCAGGCGCAGGGTGCAGCGGCCGGGGGCCAGGCTCTCCAATTCGGCGCCAATGGTGTGCAGGAAGGCCTGGCGGCCGAAGCTCTCGGCGCAGCGCGCGGCGGCTTCCGGGTCAAGCCCTTCCTTCACAGGTCGAGCACCAGGCGCGGGCCGGCGCAGCCGGCGACACAGACCATCACTTCCCTCTCCCGTTCCTGTGGCTGAAGCACGCGGTCGCGGTGCAGCGGCGGGCCTTCCAGCCAGCGGACGCGGCAGGCGCCGCAGATGCCGCCCTCGCAGCTCGACTCGACCTCGATGCCGAGTCCGCGCAGCACCGCCAGCAGGTTGGCGCCAGCGGGCAGCGCAACCTCCCGGCCCGATTTCGCCAGGACCAGCGTGAAGGGCTGCGCCGAGGGATCCGGCGGCAGGGGCGGCGGCACGAAATGCTCGACATGCGCGGTGCCCGCCGGCCAGCCGGCCGTCGCCGCCTCGAAAGCCGCGATCATGCCGACGGGGCCGCAGCAATAGGCATGGCGGCCGGGGGCGGGCGAGCCGAGCAGCGCGGCAAGCTCGGGCCGCGGCGCGGCCGCCGTATCATGCAGGATGACGCGGCCACTTGCCGAATGGGCCGCCAGCATGTCGGGCAGAGGCACCGCGCCGCGGTGCAGCAGGTGCAGCCGGTAGCGGCCACCACTGCGCTCCAGCGCCGCCATCATGGAAAGGAAGGGCGTCACGCGGCAGGGAGACGCCGATCGCATCGCCGGGCGCCGCCTGGTCGTGCAGGAAGGCGGAGCCGCCGCGGCCCGCCGCCTCCCGCTTCACCGCGATCGTGTAACGGTCCTGCTGTGCCGGATCGCCGCAGAGCGAATAGCTGCGCACCAGGTCACCCGGCAGGTGCAGGTCCACATGCGCGCCCGGACGGAATTTCGGCAGCGGCCAGCCATCCGGGTCCATCAGGACCAGACGGCGGATTCCCGCCCCCGCCGCATCGGCCGCGCGGATAACGGTATGGATGTGCCGCATGCGCTCAGGCCGGCCGGATGGGGTCCCCCACCTGCACCGTTCCGCCACGCAGGATCCGGCAGTTCAGGCCGGAGCGATGGATCATCGGGTCGAAGACCGGCTTCTCCAGGATCGCCTCGATATGCCGGCAGGGGACGGAAAGCCGCGTCGCCTCCAGCAGACATTCGCCGAGCCGGAATTGCCGCCCGACCAGATGGTTCAGCGGCACGCCGCGCGTGGTCACGTTGCGCCGGTGCTCCTTCGGCGTCATCTCGATGCCGTAGTCGCGCCGGATGCAGTCCAGCGCCTCCTCCTCGAAGAGCGTAATCTGGCGGCCGGGCTCCGGCTTCTCGGAATAGAAGCCCTGCTCAATGCCGAGCATGTAGCGGTCGCCGACGATTCCCTTCCCGGCGACAAGCTCGATCGCCGCCATGCTGCGCATCGGCAGGAATGCGCGCGCGGTGATGTGCAGATGAGTGACCACGCCGAGCCAGGTAGGGTCCACGGCCATGCGCCTGCTGCTCCCGATCCTGCAATATCCTGCCCCGATACCGGCCCGCTGTCACGCCGGTGCCGGCGCCGGGAAAGGCCGCAGCTTCGTGAGCGCCCCGCCAGCCAGGAAGGAATGGAGGCGGACAGTTCCGGCGGGCGCGACGGCGCCTCGCCGCTGCCGCCCGGCGAATCCACCTCACCGGCACCTGAATTGACTTGCAGCGCCGATGGGCCGCCGGTTGCTGTAGTCTGACGGGAAGACAAGAAGCGATGCCGGCACCGCGCCCAGGCGCGGCTGGCAGCCAAGGGAGGACGCATGGGAATCACGGTGCCGCGGAACGCGGGCAGGGCCGTGCCCGCAAGGCATGGCGGCCCATCAGGTGAACCATCCGTCGCGCGACCGGATCTGTAGCGGCAGCCGTGGCAGAGCTGCTCCGGGTCAGCGACATCGTCGTCCGCTTCGGCGGCGTGACGGCGGTAGCGGGCGTGTCCTTCGTGGTGGACCAGCACCAGATCTGCGGCCTGATCGGCCCGAACGGCGCCGGCAAGACCACGCTGTTCAACTGCATCAGCGGCATCTACCGCCCCACCGAGGGCCGGATCAGCTTCGAGGGGGAGGACATCACCGGCGCGCCGCGCCACGGCATGATGGCCCGCGGCATCGGCCGCACCTTCCAGAACCTGGCGCTGTTCCGCACCCTCTCCGTCCGCGACAACGTCCTGGCAGGGGCGCATTGCCTCGGCCATGCCGGCTTCCTCGCCAGCGCGCTGCGCCTGTCCCGGGCGCGGCATGAGGAGGCGGCGGCGGAGGAGCGGCTGCGGCACCTGCTCGCCCTGCTGGATCTGGAGGCGGTGGCGGAGGTCCCGGTCGCCTCCCTGCCCTTCGGCACGCAGAAGCGGGTGGAGCTGGCGCGGGCACTGATCAGCGGCCCGAAGCTGCTGCTGCTGGACGAGCCGGCGGGCGGGCTGAACCATGGGGAGGTGGATGGCCTCGCCACCCTGCTGCAGGACATACGCCGCCAATTCGCGCTCAGCATCCTGCTGGTCGAGCATCACATGAACCTGGTCATGCGCGTCTCCGACAAGGTGGTGGCGCTGGACTTCGGCAGGAAGATCGCCGACGGCACGCCGGAGGAGGTCCGGAACGAGCCGGAAGTGATCCGCGCCTATCTGGGCGAGGAGGCACATGACCGCGCTGCTTGAGGCGAAGGGCCTGACCGCCGGCTATGGCCAGACCGCGGTGCTGCACGGGCTGGACTTCGTGGTGGAGGAGGGCGGCATCACCACCCTGCTCGGCGCCAATGGCGCGGGCAAGACGACGACTTTGCGTGCCATCTGCGGCATGATCCGCACCGGCGGCGAGATCCGCTTCGGGGCCGAACGGATCGACGGCAGGGCGACGGAGGACATCGTCCGCCGCGGCATCGCCCATGTGCCGGACGGCCGCGGCACCTTCATGGAGATGACGGTCGAGGAGAATTTCCGCCTCGGCGCCTATATCCGCCGCGACCCGGAGGTGGTGGCGGATTTCGAGCGCATGTTCGCCTACTTCCCCCGCCTGAAGCAGCGCTACCGGCAGCAGGCGGGAACCCTATCGGGCGGGGAGCAGCAGATGCTGGCCATCGCCCGCGCGCTGCTGCTGCGGCCGCGCTTGCTGCTGCTGGATGAACCCTCCTTCGGCCTGGCGCCGCTGGTCGTGCAGGAGATCTTCGGCATCATGCAGCGGATCCGGGAGGAGCAGGGCGTCAGCATCCTGTTGGTGGAGCAGAACGCCAATCTGGCCCTGGAACTCGCCGACCGCGCCTATCTGCTGGAAACCGGCCGCATCGTCATCGCCGGCCCTGCCGCGGAGATCCGGCAGGACGAGGCGATCCGGCGCTCCTATCTCGGCTACTGAGGGGATCCCATGGACGGGCTTGCGCACCAGCTCATCGCCGGCATCGCCACGGGGGGCATCTATGCCTCAGTCGCCCTCGCCCTGGTCGTGATCTACCAGGCGACGCATCACATCAATTTCGCGCAGGGAGCGATGGCGACCTTCTCCACCTACATCGCCTACATGCTGATCCAGGCGGAGGTGCCCTACTGGGCGGCCTTCTTCGCCACCGTCGCGCTCTCCTTCATCATCGGCGTGCTGATCGAGCGCATCCTGCTGCGGCCGATGCACAACGCACCGGTACTCACGCATGTCGGGATCTTCATCGGGCTGCTGCTGGCGATCAGCGATCTCTGCGGCTGGCTCTTCGACTACACGGTGAAGTCCTTCCCGACGCCCTTCGATGCCGGCGGGCCGATGCTGGGGGGGCTGATCTCCGGCCATGAGCTGGGATCCACGGCCGTGACGCTCAGCATGCTGATTCTCATTTATCTGTTCTTCCGCCATACCAGCCTCGGCCTGGCGATGCGGGCCGCGGCTTACAACCCGGTCTCCAGCCGGCTGGTCGGAATCCGCGTCGGCTGGATGCTGGCGGTGGGCTGGGGCCTGGCCGCTGCCATCGGCGCGGTCGCCGGCATGATGATCGCACCGGTGGTGTTCCTGGAGCCGAACATGATGCTCGGCATCCTGCTCTATGCCTTCGCCGGCGCATTGCTGGGCGGCATCGACAACCCGGGCGGCGCGGTGCTGGGCGGCTTCGCGGTCGGCATCATCGAGAATCTTGGCGGCGCCTATCTGGTCGGCACGGAGCTGAAGCTGACCCTGGCGCTGATCATCATCATCGGCGTGCTGCTGATCAGGCCCAACGGCCTGTTCGGCCGCGTCCTTGTGAGCCGGGTCTAGGACAATGAGCGCGAGCAAGGGCCTGCCGGTCGCGGCGGCAAGGGGGGCGGAGCAGGTAGCGGGCCACTCCTGGGCGCCGCTCGTCATCCTGGTGCTGCTGCTTCTGGCGCTGGCGCCGGCCTTCCTGGTGGAGGGCTACCGCCTGTTCCAGCTGACCCTGGCGGTGATCTATGCGCTGGCGATCCTCGGCCTCAATATCGTCACCGGCTATAACGGCCAGATCTCGCTGGGGCATGGGGCCTTCTATGCAGTGGGCGCCTATACCGCCGCCATCCTGATGGCGCATTTCGAGGTCCCCTACTGGGCGACGCTGCCCGTCGCCGCCCTGGTCTGCGCGGCGCTGGGCTATGGCATCGGCTTCCCGGCACTGCGGCTCGGCAGCCTCTACCTCGCGCTCACGACCTTCTCCCTGGCCGTCGCGGTGCCGCAGATCCTGAAATACAAGGCGTTCGAGGATTGGACCGGCGGCGTCCAGGGCCTCTTCATCTTCAAGCCGGACCCGCCCTTCGGCCTGCCGCTGAGCAATGACCAGTGGATGTACATCTTCACGGTGCTGGTCGCCGCGACGCTCTTCATCCTGTCCTGGAACCTGCTGCGCAGCCGCATCGGCCGCGCCCTGCTCGCCATCCGCGACCAGCCCGTCGCAGCGGAGGCGATGGGCATGAACCTGGCGCAACTCAAGACCCGCACCTTCGCCGTCAGCGCGATGATAACCGGCATCGCCGGCGCGCTCAGCGCCATCGCGGTGGAGTTCGTCTCGCCGGACAGCTTCTCCGTCATTCTCTCCATCACCCTTTTCGTCGGCATGGTGGTGGGTGGCGTCGCCTCCATCCTTGGCACAGTCTTCGGCGGCCTCTTCGTCGTCTTCGTCCCGAACTTGGCGGAGGACATCTCCAAGGCGGCGCCGGGCGTCATCTACGGCATCATCCTGATCGCCTTCCTGTTCCTGCTGCCGACCGGCTTCGCGGGTTTCCTGCGCCGACTTGTCGTCCCGCTGCTGCGGCGGCGCCGCAGTGCACAGGCCATGTCAAGCAATGGGAGGTGAAAGTCCATGCTGAACCGACGCAGCTTCCTCGCCGCCTCGGCGGCCACGCTCGCCGCGCCGCGCATCCTGCATGCGGCCGACACGCCCGGCGTGACCGCCACCGAGATCAAAATCGGCAACATCATGC
Source organism: uncultured Acetobacteraceae bacterium (assembly GCA_937930165.1). GTDB lineage: Bacteria > Pseudomonadota > Alphaproteobacteria > Acetobacterales > Acetobacteraceae > CALGVL01. Next base: position 19,650 of record CALGVL010000315.1, on the reverse strand, counting down.
CCTATAGCGGCCCGGCCTCGGCCTATGGCGCCATCGGCAAGCTGCAGCAGGTCTTCTTCCGCGTGGCAAACGAGCAGGGCGGCATTGCCGGGCGCAAGATCAACTACATCACCTATGACGACGGCTACAGCCCGCCCAAGACGGTGGAGCAGGCGCGCCGGCTGATCGAGCAGGACCGGGTCGCCTATCTGTTCAACACCCTCGGCACGCCGACCAATTCCGCCATCCTGCGCTATGTGAACCAGCGCAAGGTGCCGCATGTGTTCCTGGCAACCGGCGCCGACAAATGGGGCGACTACAAGGAGCATCCCTGGACCATCGGCTGGCAGCCCAGCTATCGCACCGAGGCGCAGATCTACACGAAATACATGCTGGAGCAGAAGCCGGATGCGAAACTGGCGCTGCTCTACCAGAACGACGATTTCGGCAAGGACTACGTCCTGGGCGTGCGCGACATCCTCGGCGACCGCTTCGACCAGATGGTCAAAACGGCGTCCTACGAGGTTACGGATGCCACCATCGACTCGCAGGTGGTGAGCCTGCAGGCGACCGGGGCCGATGTGCTCCTCGTCGGCGCGACGCCGAAATTCGCGGCGCAGACCATCCGCAAGGTCTACGACATCGGCTGGCGGCCGATGTTCTTCATGACCAATGTCTCGATCTCCGTCGGCGCGGTGATGCAGCCGGCAGGGCCGGAGAAGGGCGTGGGGGTCATCACCTCCGCCTATCAGAAGGACGCGACCGATCCGACCTGGAAGGACGATCCCGGGATGACGGAATGGCGCAACTTCATGAACAAGCACATGCCGGATGCCGATCAGACAGTCGGGGAATATGTCTATGGCTATGGTGTCAGCAAGACGCTGATGCAGGTTCTGCGCCAGTGCGGCAACGACTTCTCGCGGGAGAATTTCATGAAGCAGGTGACCAACCTGCGGAATGTGGAGATCCCGACGCTGCTGCCGGGGATCAGGGTGAACACCAGCCCGACCAACTACCACCCGATCCGGCAGATGCAACTGCAGAGATGGACCGGCAGCACCTGGGAGCGCTTCGGCAACGTCATCGAAGGCGCCCAGATCTGATCCATGCCGGGGCGGTCAGATGGCGGTGTAGCCGCCATCCACCGTCCAGGCGGCGCCGGTGACGAAGGAGGCGCGGTCGGAGCACATCCAGACCACCGCCTCCGCCACCTCCTCCGGCCGGCCCGGCCGCTGCATGGGCACGCGGGCCAGGATGCGCTCACCGCGCTGGCTCAGCGTCTCCTCGGTCATCGGCGTCTCGACATAGCCGGGGCAGACGGCGTTGACGCGGATATTGTCCGCAGCGTAGTCGGCCGCCGCCACCCGCGTCAGCCCCACTACGCCATGCTTGCTGACCGTGTAGGCAGAGGAAAAGGGCAACCCTACCAGACCGCCGATCGAGGCGGTGTTGACGATGGCGCCGCCGCCCTGCCGGCGCATCTGCGCCACCTCATGCCGCATGCAGCGCCACACGCCGGTCAGGTTCACGGCCAGGATCCGCTCCCAGGCTTCCGGTGTGATGTCGCATGCCTTCTGCATGGAGGCCCCGGCCGCGGCGGGGGCGATACCTGCGTTGTTGAAGGCGCAATCCAGGCCGCCGAAGGCGTTGACCGCGGCCTGCACCATCGCCTCCACCGCTGCCTCGTCGCTGACATCGGCTGCGATGGCCACGGCCTGACCGCCGGCCTGCTCCACCAGGGTAGCGGTTTCCTGCGCCGCTTCCAGCGAGAGGTCGGCCACCGCCACCCAGGCCCCTTCCCGCGCGAAGGCCAGCGCCGTGGCGCGGCCGATGCCCGAGCCGGCGCCGGTCACCAGCGCCGACTTGCCCTCCAGCAATCCCGCCATGCGCCTCAGCCCCGCGCGAAGGCGTGGCGCAGTGCCGCCGCCGCCTGCTGCAGTGCCAGATCCGCGGCGGTGATGAAGCGGCCCATGGTCAGGAAGCCGTGCATCTGGTCGGCCATGTGCACATGCGTCACCGGCACGTCCTCCTCCTCCAGCCTCCGGGCATAGGCGATGCCCTCATCCACCAGCGGGTCGTGCCCCACCGTCAGCACATAGGCCGGCGCCACGCCCTCCAGGCTCGGCGCGCGCAGCGGCGAGCCGCGCCAGTCCAGCCGCTGCCGCGGATTGTCGAGATAGTGGTCCACGAACCAGCGCATGGTCACGGTGACCAGCGGATAGCCATCGGTGAAGCGCTGATAGGCCGGCTTGCTGCCGGCAAGATCCGTGGAGGGGTAGAGCAGCATTTGGAAGCAGGGATTGGGCACATCACCATCCCGCCCCATCAGCGCCAGTACGGCGGAAAGGCTGCCGCCGGCGCTGTCGCCGCCGACCGCGATGCGTGCCGGGTCAATGCGCAGCCGCTCCGCCTCGGCGGCGACGAAGCGCAGCGCCGCGGCGGCATCCTCCACCGCCGCCGGGAATTTGTGCTCCGGCGACAGCCGGTAGTCCACGGCGATGACGCAGCAGCCCGCGTAATTCGCCAGGGTGCGGCAGACCTGGTCATGGCTCTCCAGATCGCCGATCACCCAGCCGCCGCCATGCAGGAAGAGCAGGCAGGGCAGCGCCGCCCTGGCATCCGTGCCGGCACCACGGTAGCGGCGCAGCCGGATCGAGCCACCCGGGCCGGGGCAGGACAGGTCCTCGACCTCCGCCACTTCCGGCGGCTCGGGCTGCAGCACGGTGCGGGAGCCGGTATAGGCTTTCCGCGCCTCCTCCGGCGTCAGCGTGTGCAGCGGCGGGCGGCCGATCTCGCGGATCAGTTCGATGACGCGCCGGGCGCCAGGATCGAGCGGCATGGGTCCCTCCTTATCAAGCGCACCAGTCGAGGATCGCGCGCGCCACCTCGTCCGGCTGGTCCAGCTCAGCGAGATGCCCGGCGCCCTGGATGATGCGCGTCTCATTCAGCCCGCCGAGCCGTTCGGCGATGCGCTTCGCATAGCTGCGCGGCATGATGGCGTCCTTCTCGCCCCAGAGCAGCAAGGTCGGCGCCTTTACCAGCGGCAACCGCTTCTCCAGCCGCGTATTGCCGAGCGGCCAGAAGATGCGCGCCGCTGCCTCCGCCGCGCGGGTCTGCTCGATCGGCCATTCGACGGAATTGGCGCCCTCCGGCGGTGCCTTCAGCGCCTTCCAGATCTCCGGATCGGCGGTCATCAGGCCGGGCAGCACATCTGCCCTTTGCGCCCAGGGGTCGGTGGGCGGATCGCTTTCCTCGAACAGGCCAAAGGGTGCGATCAGCGCCAGGCGGCGCACCGATTGCGGCCAGAGCGCCGCCATCTCCGCGGCGAAGGAGGCGCCGACGGAACTGCCGGCCAGATCCGCCCCCTCCAGCCCCGCCGCGACCAGCAACTGCCGCACCGCCAGCAGCCAGTCGAGATGGCTGTCCAGAACGGTATGGCCGCGATCCCCACCCGGAAAGCCGGGCAGCGATGGCACGATGACGGTGCGCTTCTCGGCCAGCCGGTCGAGGAAGGGCACCCAGCGCGGCAGCCCGCCGAAACCGGCGAGGAAGCCGATGGCGGGGCCGCTGCCCTTGCGCCAGATGCGCGTCTGGAAGCCGTTGATGTCAACGGTCGCGGTTTCCGGTTCGCTCACGCTGCGCTCCGATTTTTTCCTGGACGTCCGGCGTTCCGCTATTCCGCGGCCAGCCGCGGCGGGAAGGCGGGCAGCGGGGCGCGCTCCTCCTCCCGCATCGGCCGTGGCCACCAGCGGTCCTCCCAATCGGCGAACAGGGGCTGCAGCCGCGGCATGACCTTCTCGGCGAAGAGCCGGGTGTTGTACTGCGTCAGCGCCTTGTCCATGTCGCCGAACTGCATCAGCAGCATGAGATGGCCGACATTCAGGTCCTGCGCGAGCTGCGTGAGCTGCTCCACCACCTCGTCCGGGGAGCCGATGACGACATAGCCGCGCTCGACGATCTCCTCCATGGTGATCGCCTTGGCGGTCGCCTTCTTCATCTTGTCGGCGGCGATCAGCGACTGGGCGTTGGCGGCCCGCCTCACCATGCTCTCGATGCCGGCGCGCTGCGTCGCTTCGGTGCTGTAGCCCGGCGGCGCCGCGAAGCGCGGATCCACATGCAGGCAGCGGCCGAAGAAATACTCGGCGGGCCGGGTGTAGAGCTCGATCGCCTGCTCGCGCGTCTCCGCCACGCCGACCACCTGAGCGAAGCCCGCGCGATAGGGGTTGCGGTCCTTCCCCAGCCTGTCCATTTCGGCCCAGAAGCCGTCCATGGTGGCTTTGCCGGCCTTGTAGCCGTAGTAGGACAGGTAGCAGTAGACATAGTCGCGCTCGGCGCACCACTGCCAGGTCTCGACCGAGCCGCCGCCCGGGATCCAGATCGGCGGATGCGGCTTCTGGATCGGGCGCGGCCAGATGTTCACATAGCGCTGCTGGTTGAAGCGGCCGTTGAAGGCGAAGGTGTCCGGCTCGGTCCAGGCGCGCAGCACCAGGTCATGCGCCTCATGGTAGCGCTCGCGCAACTGTGACGGGTTCTGGCCATAGGCAAAGCAGGTGTCCATCGGCGTGCCGACCGGAAAGCCGGCGATGAGCCGCCCGCCCGAGATCACGTCCAGCATGGCGAATTCCTCCGCCACCCGGGTCGGCGGGTTGTAGAGCGCCAGGCTGTTGCCCATGACGCAGAGTGGCACCGAGGTGGTGCGCCGGGCGAGCGCGGCGGCAATCAGATTGGGCGAGGGCATCAGCCCGTAGCCGTTCGAGTGGTGCTCGTTCACGCAGATCGCGTCGAAGCCGCAATCCGCCGCGAATTCCAGCTCGTCCATGAAGTCGTTGTACATGTGGTGCGCCCGCCGCGGATCGAAGAGCGAGCTGTGGATGTCCACCCATACCGAAGGGTGCTTCGCCCGGAAGTCCTCCGGCAGCTCGGTATAGGGCATCAGGTGAAACCACATCAGCTTCATGCACGCCCCTCCAGCTTCGTTATGCCGCGCGCGGTTGCGCCGCCGCGTTGAGCGGAAGCTTAGCCCGCGATCGCCCTGGGCGGAAACGGCGAGGGCGTGAAGCACCGGCCCGGCAGGACAGGCCCCGGTCCGCCGGGCTGCGGCCAAGCCTGGATTCCTGCCGATGGGATGAGAGGGGGGCTCGCGCCGCCGTGATCAGGCGGCGTCGCCGCGACTGGCCTGGTCGGAAACCACCATGGGTTCCAGCCTCGCCTCCGCCTCGCGCTTCAGGCGCGCGTAGCTGCGGACGGAGAAGGGCAGCATGATGCCGTAGATCAGCCCGGCCGCCGCAAGCGCCGCCCAGGGCTCGGTCAGCAGCACGGCGACATAGACGCCGACGCCGAGCAGCAGCGGCAGCACCAGCTCCGACGGCACCTTGAAATTCTTGAAGCTCCAGGTCGGCAGGGTGGAGATCATCAGCGCGCCGGACAGCACCAGCACCACGCCGCATACCACCGGATGCTGCATGCCGCCGGCCAGCATCGTCCAGTTCCATTCCTGGAAGGCGAGCGAGGCGAAGAGCGGGAACAAGGCCAGCCCCGCCCCGGCAGGTGCCGGAACGCCGGTGAAGAAGCTCTGCGCATAGGCCGGCTTCGGCGGCGGCCCGGCCAGGGGCACCGCCGGCGCATCGCTGATCGAGGCGTTGAACCGCGCCAGCCGCAGCGCCGAGCAGACGGCGAAGAGCAGGCAGGGCGCATAGCCCAGCCCCCGCGCCTCATGCATGGTCCAAAGATACAGGGTCAGCGCTGGCGCCACGCCGAAGCAGAGGAAGTCCGAAAGGCTGTCGAATTCCGCGCCGAAGCGCGAGGTGCCCTTCAGCAGCCGCGCCAGGCGGCCGTCGAGCCCGTCGATCGCCCCCGCTACCACGATCAGCGCCGCCGCCTGCTCCCAGCGCGCTTCCATGGCGAAGCGGATGGCGGTGAGCCCGGCGCAGAGGCCGAGCATGGTCAGGATGTTGGGAATCAGCCGGTTGAAGGACGGCCCCTGATAGCGCGGCCGGGTGCGCGGGCGGAAGCGGCGCAGCCGGCCGCGGAAGCCGGGGGCGCGGGGCTGGCCGGGGCCGGGCGCGTTCGCCCGGCTGTCATCCTGCATGCTCATGTCTGCGCCGGGCTGTGCCCTGTCGTGAGATCCGCGATCACCGTCTCGCCGCCGATCATGGTCTGGCCCTCCGCCACCAGCGGCCGCACGCCTTCCGGCAGGTAGACATCGGTGCGGCTGCCGAAGCGGATGATGCCGAAGCGCTGGCCGGCCAGCACGGTTTCACCCTCCCGGATATCGCACAGGATGCGCCGCGCGATCAGCCCGGCGATCTGCACCACCGCCATGTCGCTCCCATCCGGCAGGCGGAGGGCGATGGCGTTGCGCTCATTGTCCTCGCTGGCCTTGTCCAATGAGGCGTTCACGAAGGCGCCGTGCCGGTAGGCGATGCGCGTCACCGTGCCGTCGGCAGGCACGCGGTTCACATGCACGTCCAGAACCGAGAGGAAGATCGCCACCCGCCAGCGCGGCTTCGGGCCGAGGCCAAGCTCCTCCGGCGGCACGGCCGGCATCACGCTCACCACCTTGCCGTCGGCCGGGGCCAGCACCAGGCCGGGCCGGCCCGGCGGCACCCGTTCCGGGTCGCGGAAGAAATACAGGCAGAAGCAGGTAAAGACGAAGCCGAGCCAGAAGGCCCAGGCCCCCAGGAGCAGCCCCCCGAGGACCGCCACCACCACACCGCCGATGATGAAGGGCCGGCCCGCCGGATGCGGCGGGGCCAGCACCAGCCGCAGACTGCGTCCGATCGCCATGGTGCGGGTTTATGGTGTGTTCATCCCAGCCGGGCAACCCTTGCCCCTGCCATGCCGCCCATCACCCTCGGTCCCTTCACCGTTGCCCCGGATGGGGTCCTACAGCTCCGGGAGGCCGGGCTACGTCCCGCCCTGCGCTTCGCCTGGCGCGGCCGGCGCTGCGAGGCCGAATTCACCGGCGATGCCTTGCGCCTGACGGCCATCGCCGCCCGCATCCCTTCCACCGCCGAGCCGGGCGCCGACCGGACCGGCGCCTTCGCCACCCTGGCCGCGCTGCCGCGCAGCCTGCCGCCCGGCTGGCGCCTCAGTCTGCTGCCGGACCACCGGATCCGCCTGGAAACCGCCGCCCCCTTCGCCTCGCCGCCGACCGCGACCGCGCTGATCACCGGCATGGTCCGCTTCGCCCTGGCGCTGGACCCCTATCTGGACCGGCTGGACTCCGCCTGCGGAGCCTCCTCCGGCACGGTGAAGACCTGACCAGGATAGATCAGCTCCGGATCGCGGATCTGCCCACGATTGGCCTGGTAGATCACCGTGTAGCGCACCCCCTGGCCATAGGCGGCACGGGCGATGCGCCACAGGCTGTAGCCGGGCTGCACCACGACCCGCCCGTTTTGCACCAGGGCCTCGGGCATGCGGTCGCGCTGGAAGGGCACTTCAATCCGCGCCGCCACCGTGCCGGAGGCCGCCAATTGGTCCAGCCGCAGGGTATGGCGGCCGAGCCTCGGCTGTTCCTCTGGGGTGAGCTGCCAGCGGCCGGAGGCATCCGCCACCGCATCGCCGACATGCGCCTCCCCGACATAGAGCCGCACCGTCGCCCCCGGCGCGGCGCTACCGGCGAAACGAATCCCCCCGGCATCGTCGTAATCCACGACATCCAGGCCAAGCCCCCGCCGCCCGGCCGCCTCCGCCGGCGGCGCGCCCTGCAGGACGCGCGGCCCGGCGCCGCCGGAGCTGACGGGTGGCAGCAGCACCGCAAGCGGCCCGGACGCCGGCTCGCCCGTGGCGGCCGGATCGCCGAGGCCCCGTCCGCCTACCGCCGAATCCTGCGCCATGGTCACCGGCTGCTCCGGCACCACCAGCAGCACGGTCTCCCGCCCCGGCACCGGATCCTGGCCCGGGTTGCTGGCCCGCAGCGCCAGCTCGCGCGCCCCGGGAGCCAGCGGCTCGCCCGGCAGGATCACCCATTCGCCGCGCGCATCGGCACGGGCGCGGCCCAGCTCCCGATCGCCTTCCAGCAGGATCACCTCCGCGCCCGGCGCCGCCCGTCCGGCGGTGACCAGCATGCCGCGAGCCCCCACGCGCGCGACATCGAAGCGCGGCGGCTCGGGCACCGGCTGCGTGGCGGGTTGCTGCTGCGGAGCCGGGGAGGCAGTCGTCGCGGGGCCGGCGGCCGGGGGCGACCGGGCATTGCCGGTTTCGCCCGCGGGCGGAGAGCGGAAGATGGGGAGCGCCTCAGGCAGCAAGGCCCAGGCAGTACCGACCGCGGCCACCGCGATCAGACCGAACAGGCCGACTCGCCGCGCGATCCCCGTCTCCATCATATCCGCGTAATTAGGCGCGGACTCGGTTGCACCACAAGAGACAGATCACAGTCCGCGCAGCAGCAGCCATTTGAAGAGCAAGGGCGTTCCGCCTGCAAGCGCCGGGCCGAGCAGCGGCGCGAAACGGCCGCCCAGCCTCGCCCCCAGCGCCGGGCCGAGCCAGAGTGCCGCGAGCGGCGCCGCCGCGGTCAGCCAGTCCCCCGCCGCGCCGCGTGCCAGCACCGGCCCCGCCGCCAGCCCGGCCAGCCCGGCCGCCAGCGGCAGGGATGCGGCCAGGCCCCAGGCCCCGCCGCCCGCGAAGCCGCCGAGCGCCGCCGCCAGCGCCGCTGCGGCCAGCAGCAGCCAGGGACCGAAGGGCGCCGATATCCATAGTCCCGCCAGCAACAGCGCCGCGGCGAAGCCGGCACGGGCCGGGGAGGATGCCTCCAGCAGCGCCGCGACCAGCAGGACCAGCGCCAGCAGCGGCAGGGCGCTGCGGCGCAGATCGGCGGCATCGAGCGGCGCGCCCGCCAGCCACCAGCCTGCCCCCAGCACCGCCAGCCCCACGCCGCCGACCAGCCAGGCCCGCCCCCGGCCGAACAGCGTCAGCACCAGCCCGGCGATCAGCCCGGCCAGGGCCAGCGCCGGCAGGCGCTCCGCCAGTTGCCGGGGCGAGGCTACCGGCAGGCCGAGGATCATCACCCAGCCCAGGGCCAGCCCGGCCCCGGCCCCCAGCGCGGCCAAGTCGCGGCGGCCGATCAGCCGCAGCAGGCCAGCCCAGAGCAGGGCCGCCACCAGGGCCGCCGCGGCGCCCTTCCAGGGCAGGAGCGAATCGAGATGCATGGCCCGATGCTGCCGCAAACGGTTCGCGGCCGCATCGCCAGTCGTTATTTTACGCCACGGTGACTCAGGCGCGGGGGATTGTATGGAGGGGCAGCCGATACGGCAGGTGAAGGTCTGGGATGGCTGGGTCCGGCTGGTCCACTGGTCGATCGTCCTGCTGCTCGGCCTGTCCTGGTGGAGCATCCAGACCGGCCGCATGCAGCTCCACTATCTCAGCGGCTACACGATCCTCGCCCTGGTCCTGTTCCGCATCGGCTGGGGCTTCGTCGGCTCCGACACGGCGCGGTTCAGCCAGTTCCTGCGCTCGCCCCTGGCGGCGCTGCGGCACCTGCGGGAATTCCGCCGGCGCGAGCTGGAACCGGAGATCGGCCACAACCCGGCCGGCGGCTGGATGGTGCTGATCCTGCTGCTGCTGCTGCTGGCGCAGCCACTCACCGGCCTCTTCGCCAATACCGGCTATGGCGATTACGGGCCGCTGGCGAAAAGCGTCTCGGAGGAGACGAGCGACTGGCTCACCGGCCTGCACCACCGCAATTTCAAGCTGATCCTGGCCGCGGCCTCGCTGCACATCCTGGCGGTGGCCGCCCATGCCCTGCTGAAGGGGCAGAACCTAGTGCGGCCGATGCTGACCGGCCGCAAGCCCCTGCCCGCCACGGCCACGCCGCCCCGGCTGGGCTCCCCGCTGCATGCCGCCGCGCTGCTCGGCGCGGCGGCGCTCCTCGTCTACGGCATCAGCCGGCTGGGCTGAGGCCGGGCGGCCAGGGCGCTCAGCGCGCCCGGTACTGGCGGTGGCAGCCGCCGCAGAATTGCGGCCCGGTCGCCCGGAAGGCCGTGGAGAAGCCTGCCGTATCCCCGGCCGAGGCCGCGGCCTTCAGGACTTCGAGCTGTCGCAGCAGGTTGGCGTTCGCGGTCTCGAAGCCGCCGCGATCGCTCCAGACAGCGGGCAGCGCCTTGGTGTCGCCGCGATCGGAGCCGGGCGGGAACAGCGCCGGCATCTCCCGGTACCAGGCGATCATCTCGTCCAGCCGGGCGGCCAGGGGCCGGACATCCCCCTTGGATTCGACCACCGCCTTCATCGCATCCATATGTCCGCTCATGCGCTTGAGGCCCGCGCGACGCTGCGCGATCACATCCCCCATCGCGCTCCCCTGGGCCAGGGCGGTGCCCACCACCGCCACAATGCCCAGTGCCGCCACCCACAACCGCAATCCCATGCGATTTCACCTCTTTGCGTTCCGTATCGGCAATCATGCCATGCCTACCCCGTTTCCTGGCAAGGCAGGATCGCAACGGCCGGGCTGCGCCCGCCGCCACATTCCCAGGAGCATTCCATGCCCAAGCATATTCGTTCCGTCGCCGTCTTCTGCGGCACCCGCCCCGGGAATGACCCGGCCCATGCCGAGGCCGCTCGGCAATTGGGTGCGGGCCTCGCCCGCGCCGGGCTGACGCTGGTCTATGGCGGCGGCGGCATCGGGCTGATGGGCCTGGTGGCAGAAGCCGCGCTGGGCGCGGGCGGCCGGGTGCGCGGCGTGATCCCGGAATTCCTGACCCGGGTGGAGCGCCCCTATCCCGCGCTGACCGAGCTGGAGATCACCAGCAGCATGCACACCCGCAAGACGCGGATGTTCGAGCTGTCGGACGCCTTCATCACCCTCTCCGGCGGCCTCGGCACCATGGACGAGACGGTGGAGATCATCACCTGGCGGCAGCTCGGCCTGCATGACAAGCCGATCATCCTGCTGGACGTGGCCGGCTGGGCGCAGCCCTTCGTGGCGCTGGTTGATTCGCTGATCGAGCAGGGCTTCGTGGGCAGGGCGCATCGCCGGCTCTTCACCGTGGCTGCCGGGGTGGAGGAGGCGCTGGACCTGCTCCACGCCGCGCCGCGCCCGGATACGGCGGCGCCGGCCGGCAGGCTGTGACGCACGGGATATCTCATCGCCCCCGCTTGCCCGTCCGTGCGGCGGGGGCTATATCGCCGGCCGTCGCGCCACTCCAAGACATGGCGGATTCCCGACCGACGGAGCGTAGCTCAGCCTGGTAGAGCACTGTGTTCGGGACGCAGGGGCCGGAGGTTCGAATCCTCTCGCTCCGACCAGATCGGGACCAAAAAGCCCTCGCAAGTTCAAGGACTTGCGAGGGCTTTGCTTTTCCGGGCCAAAGTGAGCCGGTTGACCGGATGGACTCAGGCCCCGGTCCACCCCCTTTGACCCCTCCCCCTCACGGGTCGAAGATGCACCGCTACTCCCCGGGACTACACATCTAGCGGACCGACGAACTCTCGCCTTCCACGCCCCCGGCCGGAACATCGCTCTCGTCGGTCGATGCGATTTCGATCGGCTGGCCTACCGGCCGCCAAATCGATGGCGCATTGGTCCAGACCGTGTTCGGGCGATCGGTATGCTGGGACACCCAGATCAGGAGAATGCCGACGAACATCATCAACAGGGTCGCAATCGTGGAGGCGCCGGGGATTGGGCTACCCTCGCCGACGATGACCCTGCCGTCCTCTCCTGGCGGTCCTGGCAGCGCTGAAAGGTAGTAGAGCAGCGCGGCCAGGATGCTGAACACCGCTATAAACTGGATCGGGTGCCCGAAGACGTAACGGATGCCGTGTACGAGTAGCCGCTCGGGCATCACGGCCCAGAACAGGAGACTGCGATTCGCCGGCCTCTGCGCTTGGCTCATGGCGGCACCTCGCTGGTTGGTGCCAGCCATTGCATGCATTCTCACGCCCCATTGGAATGCAAGACCGCGTTACGGGCCGCCGAATGGAAAGGGGCTCCTGCCCGCTTGTTCCACCGGCTGAGAGGCGCCTCCGTTGCCCACCCGGAGCCCGCCACCAGCCCAGAAATGCGAATGGCCATCGCCAGCCTCGGCCGGCGGGGTTTTCATTCGCCTCGCCGCCCGCCCGCCGCCCAGAGGATCAGCCGGTGCGCCGGAAGGGCCCAGGCGATGCCGGCGATGAGGAAATAGGGCACCTGCAGCGCCCAGTGCAGGCCGAGGACATGGTCGGCCAGCGCCACGACCACTCCGATATAGAGAAAGAATCCGAGCAGCCCGAGCGGAAGGGCGATGGCGGTGCGGGACATGGGCAGGGAAATGGCCCAGCCGCGCCGCGCCGCCAAGCCCCGGCGGGCGAGCCACCGCCTCGTGGTTGCAGCCGGGGCGGCCGGCGCTTAGTCTCCGCCCCGCCCGGGCCGCGCCCTGGCCGCACGCCCGCGACCGCCGAAGGACCGGCCATGCAAGACACCCTCGCCGACAACGACACGCTGGACCTGCGGAACCACATCCGCAGCATCCCGGACTTCCCGAAGCCCGGCATCCTGTTCCACGACATCTCCACCCTGCTGCGGCACGGTCCTGCCTGGCGCACCGCCATGGCCCGGCTGGCGCGCATCATCCGTCCCTACCGGCCGGATATGCTGGCCGGCATCGAGAGCCGGGGCTTCCTCGTCGCTGCCCCCTTGGCGCTCGAACTCGGCCTCGGCTTCGTCATGCTGCGCAAGCGGGGCAAGCTGCCAGGGGCGACCATCGGGCTCGACTATGCGCTCGAATACGGAACCGACCGGATCGAGATGCAGGCGGATGCCGTCACCCCCGGCCAGCGCGTGGTCATCCTGGACGACCTGCTGGCCACGGGTGGCACCATGGCGGCAGGCATCGCTCTGCTGCGCCAGGCGGGCGCCGAGGTGCCGGCCGGGGCGGCGCTGATCGAACTGACCTTCCTCGGCGGCCGCGCCCGCCTCGACGTGCCCTTCCAGGCGCTGCTCAGCTACGACAGTTAGGGCAGCCCCACGAGGGACAGCGTGCCAGGGAGGGCCCGGACCGAATCGCCAGGGGGAGGGAGGCAGCAATGACCATTCGCCCTGCACCGAGGCGGCGTCAGCTTCTGTGCGGCAGTGCTGCCCTGGCCGCCCTCGCCACCCCCGCCCGCGCGATGCTGCCTGGGGCGGTGACGCTGCTGGTGCCGGGACCGGAGCACGGCCCCCTGGCCCGCTGGGCGGCCCGCCTCTCCGAAGCCCTTGTCCGTGGCGCGACCGCGGCGGTCAGCCTGCAGCAGAATGTGCTCGGCGGCCTGGATGGCGTGACTGCCGCCAATCGCTTCGCCACCATGGCGGCGCCGGATGGCCGCACCCTGCTGGTCCTGCCCGGTGCGGCTGCCCAGGCCCGGCTGGTGGGCGAGCCCCGCGCTCATTTCGACGATACCGGCTGGCTGCCGGTCTGCGCCGTCGAGGGCAGTGCCGTGCTGGCAGGCCGCGGCCCGCCTGCCCAGGGCACGGCAGTCCGGATCGCCCTCAGCACCGCGGATTCGCCCGAGGCGGCGGCACTGCTCGGGCTCGACCTTCTCGGCATCACCGCCGCCCCGGTGCTTGGCCTGACGTCGGCCCAGGCAGAGGCGGCGCTGGCCCAGGGCCAAGTGGATGCCATCGTGCTGCAGGGTGCGGAACTGCCGGCGCGGCTGGCGACGCTCGGGGCCCGGCCCTGGTTCACCCTGGATGCCGCGGCATCGCGGGATCCCTTGCTTCCGGAAACCCCTGCCTTGCCCGAACTGGCCACGGCCGACGCGCCACAGGCGCTGGCGGCCTTTCAGGCCGTGGCCGCCGCCGCCCGGCTGCGGGCGGCGCTGGTGCTGCCGGCGCTGACTCCTGCGAATCTGGTGGCGCTATGGCGCGGCGCGGCGCAGCGCTGGCTGGAGGAGGAACGCGCCGGCCTGCCGCCGGGGCTGCGCGCCCTGTCCGGGGTGGAGGCGGCACCACTGCTCGCCGCCCTGGCACCGCCGCCGGAGGCGGTGCTCGCCTACCGGGAATGGCTGCTGCGCCGGCTGAACTGGCGCGCCGGGTAGCGCCGCCATGGCGCGGCCGGGGGCGCGCCGCTACCCGGCCCGCCCCTCATTGCCCTCGCGCCAGGCGATGAGGCGGCGGAGGCCCTCCCTCATTTCCACCTCCGGCTTCCAGCCGATGACCCGGAAGGCTTCCTCATGCGCGATGCGGAAGGCGCCGCCGGAGGTCAGCCGCACCTTGCCTGGCTCGTTGCCGACGAATTCCGGCTCCGGCCCGCCCCCGGCCAGCTCCGTGACCAGCCGCACCAGCTCCAGCGTGGTGATCGGCGCAGGGCCGGAGGTGTTGACCGCCACATCCGTCGCCTCGCTCTCGAAGGCCATGCGGTTGGCGCGGGCAAGGTCGCCGACATAGACGAAGTGCTTGGTCTCGCTGCCATCGCCGAAGACCTGCGGCCGCTCGCCGCGCTTCACCCTGTCATAGGTCTCGATGATGTAGAGGGCGTTGGCGGCGCGGTAGTGCTGCCGCTCCCCATAGACCGTGGAGTAGCGCAGCACGACATAATCCAGCCCATGCTTGTGCTTGTAGTCGCGGCAGAGCTGCTCGCCGATGATCTTGCTGGCGCCATAGAGGATGGCGGCAGGCGGCGCGCCATGGCTGTGGAAGGGCGTCGTCTCCACCAGCTCGCCGCTGACGCCGGGCCCATAGCCATAGACGGCGTTGGAGGAGGCGAAGACCACCTTCCGCACCTTGTTGGCGCGGCAGGCTTCCAGCGCGTTCTGCACGCCGCGGATGTTCACGTCCAGCCCGCCCCAGGGATCGCGGTCCATGGAGAGCGTCATGAAGGCGGCCAGTTGCAGCACGCCGGCGGCGCCTTCCGTCGCGCGCAGCAGATCGGCCATGCGCATCACGTCGCCGCGGACCAGCTTCAGTCGCGGATGGTCCCGCAGATGCGCGATGGCGGCTTCCGAACCGAAGGTGAAATTGTCGAACAGCACCACCTCGGCCGCGCCATGGTCCAGCAGCTCCCCGGCCGTGGCGGAGCCGACGAGGCTGGCGCCGCCGATGATGACGAAGCGGTTGCCGGCAACGGGGACGGCAGCGGTCATGAGCGTTCCTCCTGGATTCGCCGCATGATCGCGCAGCCCCCGGCCGCGGCCAACCCCCCAGCCAGGCTTCGCTTGAGCCGGCGATCCGCGCCTTCGGCGCCTCCACCTCGGGCGCTCGCGGGCTACCGGATGCCGATGGCCATGGAATACGGGCCCCGGAGGTGTTCCACCCGGACATCCCGGAAGCCCGCCTCGCGCATCCAGCCCTGGCAATCGGCGCCAGTGTAGTCGAAGCCGCCCGGCGTCTCGATCAGCATGTTCAGGCTCATCAGCAGGCCGTAGGTGTTCTCGCGCCGCGCATCGTCGATCATCGCGTCATAGACCACCAGTGCGCCGCCCGGCGGCAGCGCCGCATGCGCCTTGCGCAGCAGCATGCGCTTCTCCGCCTCGTCCCAGTCGTGCAGGATATGGCCCATCACCAGCACATCCGCCTGCGGCATCGGGTCCTCGAAGAAGCTGCCGGGGAGGAAGCGGGCGCGATCCGCCAAGCCCTGCTCGCGCATATGCGCCTCGAAGACCGGGCGCACCGGCGGCAGGTCGAAGCCGATGCCGGAGAGATGCGGTTGGGCACGCAGGATCTCCGCCAGGCAGCCGCCCTGGGCGCAGCCGATATCGGCGACGCTGCGGCGGTCCTGCCAGGGGAAGGCCGAGGCCATGGCCCGCGCGGTCGGCCGGCTGATGCCGGTCATGGCGCGGAGGAAGCCCTCCAACCGGGCAGGATCGGCGTAGAGCTTGGCGAAGAAATCGGGATCGCCGTCCCGCATCTCGTTCTGCGGCTGGCCGGTGCGCAGCGCCTCGGTCAGCCGTCCCCAGAAGGGATAGAGGCGCTGGTTCGCCATCTCCAGCAGCCCGCCGACATAGGTCGGCTTGGCGCGATCCAGGTAGAGGTCGCCCTCCGGCGTATTGGCGTAACGGCCCGTCGCATCGCGCTGCAGCATGCCGAGCGCCACCAGCACATCCAGGAAGTCATGTAGCCCGCGGCGTTGCAGGCCGAGCCGTGCGCCGATCGCCTCGGCCGGCATCGGCCCATCCTTCGCCAATTCCGTGAACAGCCCGAGCTCGACCGCGCTGAGCAGCGCCTTGGACTCCCAGAATCCCATGCCGAGCCGCAGGATGCCCTCCGGCGAGGGGCCTGCCGGGACTGGGGGCGATGGCTGCATTGATTTCGCGGCTGCCATGGCCGGAATCCCTTCTTCCGCACTCCCGAGCATTTACTCCTCCATCCGCTCCGGTGTGCGGTCGCGATAGGCCCTCCCTGTTTCGTGCGAATGACAGGCAGCAGGCGAATGGATGTCACCTGTTTCGTCCGTGTTTCAGACCGGGTCAGCCCCCTTGCGGCAGCAATGCCCGCAGCCTGGCGAGGAACCGCTCCGCCGCGACCTCCGGCGGCCAGGGGCGCCAGGGCTCCTCCCCTGGCACGGCGAGCGGGTCGGCTTCCATCACCGCCGTCCGGATGCCGAGCGTCCCGCGCACCTCCGCCCGCGTCCAGCCGGCGACATGCACCGCTTCCGCCGCCGCCAGCGCCACGTCGCAGGCTTTGTGGATGCGCTTCTCCTCCGGCGTCCAGGGCGGCAGGGCGTAGCGCAGCGCGACCACCGCCTGCAGCCTTGCCTGCAACTCGTGAAAGCCGGCGCCGAGGAAGGGCTTCAGCGGCGAGATGCAGTCGAAATTGATCAGCCCCTCCTCCGCATCGTGCAGCAATTCGCGCCGCTGCTCGGCCAGGCTCAGCGGTCGGCGGCTGCGCTGCCGGCGCAGTTCGAGCACCGCCAGCGAATGCTGCGCGACGGAGAGCGGCGCGCCCGGCCAGACGGAATGCCCGCCCCAGCGATAGGTTCGGGCAAGGCCGATCGCCAGATCCTCATCCGTCCAGTCGAAGGGCGTGGGCGAAAGCAGGTCCAGCCGCCGCCCCGAAGGCAGGCGGACCCAGGCACGAGGCTCGGCCACTCAGAAACCCAAGGCTCAGAAGCGCGGTGCGGAGAGGTCGAATTCCTGCATCACCTCCAGTTCCTCATTGAACCAGGCGGCGATGCCGGCACGGCGCTGGCCGATATAGTCGGGCCTTCCTGCCGCATCCAGGCGCATGGTCAGGTCGTGACCCGGGATCAGCAGCGTGCCCGGCTCCTGCCGCCACAGGCTCCAGATGCGCTCCAGGCTGGCGCGGCTGGCGGCGGCGTCCATGGTCATGTCGGTCTTCATCGAGAGAAGTTCGGCGCGGTTCTTGGCGGCGTCGCCGCTGAACACCACCGGCACCCCATTGCCGGTCAGGCGATAGACCAGGCAGCCCGGCGTGTGGCCGGGACAGAGATGCGCGGTGAGGCCCGGGAGGAATTCCTCCCTATCCTCCAGCAGGCGCAGGCGGGGATGGGCCGCCAGATCCCGCACATAGAGTTCCGGCAGCGGGTTGAATCCCAGTGGCTCCCTGGTGGCCCAGTCCATCTCGACGCGGCCGATCCAGATATTCGCGTTCGGGAACAGGGGGTAGTTCACCGAGTGGTCCCAATGCGCGTGGGTCAGCACCACATCGGTGACGCTCTCCGGCGCGCAGTCCGCGGCCTTGAGCTGCCGGGCGAATTCCGGCCGCACGGCGAAGGAGCCGACATCGATCAGGATGCTGCGGCCCTCGCCGCGCAGCAGGGCGATGGTGCTCCAGCCCAGGCCCCCGTGGCAGAGCGACTTGCCGGGATAGCCCTGGATCAGGACATCGAGGCGATACATGGCGGCGCTCCCTCCTGCCGGAAGGGCAGAGGGTCGGGGCACAGGGCGCCGGCGTCAATCGCCCCGCTTTGGCAGGGCGGCGTCCCAGGCTACCCTGCCCGGGATGGTTGCCGCACCGCCCCCCGGCCCGCCGCGCCGCAGCGCCCTGGCCGGCATGGGCCTCATGCTCGCCTCCACCCTTTGCTTCGCCGGCATGGGGGGCTGCTTCCGGCTGGCGATGCAGGAGGGGCTCCCCCTGCCCCTGCTGCCCTTTGCCCGCGGCGGCTTCACCCTGCTGCTGCTCCTACCCTGGATGCTGAGGGCCGGGCCGCAGGCGCTGGCAACGCGGCGGCCCATGGCGCATCTCGGCCGGGCCGCCGCCGGGATCGGCAGCTTCATGCTGTACCTGCTGGCCATTGCCTGGATGCCGCTGGCCGATGCCATCGCCATCATGCAGGCAAGGCCGCTCTGGGCGCTGCCGCTGGCCGTCCTGCTGCTGCGGGAGAGGCTGCGCGCCGACCGGGTGCTGGCGGCGCTGGTCGGCTTCCTGGGCGTGCTGGTCATCGCCGGGCCGGAAGGGGAGCTTTCCGCCGGCACGATCGCCGCCGTGGCCAGCGGCATCACCGGCGCGCTGGTGCTGATCTCGATCAAGCACCTCTCGACCACCGAGCCGGCGGGACGGGTGGTCGCCTGGTATGCGGTGGCCTCGGTGCTGGTCTGGGGACCGATCTCGGCGCTGGTCTGGCAGACGCCCTCGACCGGGGCCGTGCTGCTGCTGCTGGCCGGGTCGGTGCTGGCGGTGGCCGGGGACTGGCTGGCCCAGCTCGCCGCGCGGCGGGCGGAGGTCGGGCTGCTGGCGCCGGTGGAATATGCCGCCATCCCGGCCAGCGCCGGTCTCGGCGTGCTGCTCTTCGGCGAGTCGCCGGGCTGGACACTGCTGGCGGGCACGCTGCTGATGCTGGCCGCGACGCTCTACCTGCTGCGCTCCGGCCGGCGGGGCTGAGGCTTGCGCCGGGCCCGCCCGCCCGCGCATCTTCGCCCCGATGCGACTCCTGCATACTGCTGACTGGCATCTCGGCCGCACCCTCAATGGCGCCTCCTTCCATGCCGAGCAGGAAGCGCTGCTGGCCGGGCAATTCCTGGACATGGTGCGGGAGGTCCGGCCGGACGCGCTGCTGATCGCCGGCGATGTCTTCGACCGCGCCGTGCCCCCGGCGGATTCGGTGGCACTGCTGGACGACATCCTGCGCCGGATCATCCTGGGCCTGCGCGTGCCCGTGGTGCTGATCCCCGGCAACCATGACGAGGCGCGGCGCCTGGCCTTCGGCGCGCCGCTGCTGCGCGGGGCCGGGCTGCACATCGCCGATTCGGCGCGGGGCGAGGCCATCCGCTTCCGCGACGCGCATGGGGAGGTGGCGGTGCTCGCCTCCGGCTATGCCTCGCCGCTGCTGCTGGCAACGCTCTTCGCGCCGGAGGAGGTGGCGGATCACGATGCCGGCTTCGGCTGCATTTGCCGCCACCTGAAAAGCCTCTGCGAGCCCGGTATGCGCAGCGTGGTGGTGGCGCATGCCTTCGTCGCTGGTGGCGCCGAATCCGACAGCGAGCGGCAACTGGCCGTGGGCGGCGCCAAGCCGGTGGCTGCCTCGCGCTTCGACGGGTTCCATTATGTCGCGCTCGGCCATCTGCACCGGCCGCAATCGCTGGGGGATGGGCGAATCCGCTACAGTGGCTCCCCCCTCGCCTATTCCTTCAGCGAGGCCGGACAGGACAAGTCCGTGACGCTGGTGGAACTGGACGGCTCCGGCACGGTACGGACGGAGGAACTCCCGCTCTCGCCCCGCCGCAGGCTGCGCCGCATCCGCGGCAGCTTCGAGGAACTGCGTAACAATCCGCCCACCGAGGGACGCGAGGACTGGCTGGAGATCACCCTCACCG
>CALGVL010000314.1 GCA_937930165.1 uncultured Acetobacteraceae bacterium | reverse complement strand
CCGCCACGACCCCCGCGCGGCCGGCGCCCGCGCCCGGAGCGGCCGAAGCGGCGCCGGCGCGGTGTCCTCTCCGGCCTGTTCCGCTTCCTCGTCGTGCTGGTCCTGGCGCTGGGCCTGGGCGGGGCGGTGGCCGGCTATGGCCTCTATCGCCACATCGCCGCCGATCTGCCGGACTATCGCTGGCTGGCCGACTACCAGCCGCCGCAGATGTCGCGCATCTATGCCGCCGATAGCCGGCTGATGGCGGAACTCGCCGCCGAGCGCCGGGTCTTCGTGCCGATCGAGGCCATCCCACCCCTGCTGCAGCAGGCCTTCATCAGCGCCGAGGATCAGCGCTTCCGGGAGCATCACGGCGTCGATCCTCTCGGCATCCTGCGCGCCGTGGTCACGAATCTGGAGCAGTACGGCACCGGGCGGCGGGCGGTCGGCGCTTCCACCATCACCCAGCAGGTCGCCAAGAACATGCTGGTGGGGGCCGACCGCACCCTCATGCGCAAGCTGCGGGAGGCGATCCTGGCCGTGCGCATCGAGCAGGCGCTGCCCAAGGAGCGCATCCTCGAGATCTACCTGAACGAGATCTTCCTCGGCGCCCAGGCCTATGGCGTGGCCGCCGCCGCCCAGGCCTATTTCAACAAGGGGCTGGATGAGCTGACGCTGGGGGAGATGGCCTTCCTCGGCGCGCTGCCGAAGGCGCCCAACAATTACAACCCGATCCGCTATCCCGATGCGGCGCGCGCCCGGCGCGACTGGGTGCTGGACCGCATGGCCGAGGACCGCGCCATTACCGCGCAGGAGGCCGAGGCTGCGAAGGCCGAGCCGATCACCCCCCGCCCCCTGCGGCGGCCGGAGGTGGTCCCGGTCGGCCAGTACTTCACCGAAGAGGTGCGGCGCGAGCTGATCGCCCGCTTCGGCCAGGAACAGACGGTGAGCGGCGGGCTGGTGGTCCGCACCAGCCTCGACCCCGCCCTGCAGGCGGCGACCGAGGCGGCGCTGCGCCAGGGCCTGCTCAATTACGACCGGCGGCGCGGCGGCTGGCGCGGCCCGGTGGCGCGCATCGCCGCCACGCGGACCGACTGGATGCCGGAACTCGAGGCCGTGCAGCGCCCCGGCGGCGCCCTGCCGGAATGGAAGCTGGCGGTGGCGCTGGAGGTCCGCGACCGGGAGGCGCGGCTCGGCTGGCTGGAGCGGCCGGACCCGCGCGGCGCCGCGCAGCCGCGCAGCGGCACCCTGATGCTGGAGGACGCGGCCTGGGCCCGCCGGGCGCTCGGCGAGGGGCGGCTCGGCGCCGCGCCGCGGCGGATGCAGGATGTGCTCGCCCCCGGCGATGTGGTGCTGGTGGAAGTGCTGCCCGCCACCGCGCCGCAGCAGGGACGGCCGGCGCGGCCGGAACGGCTGGCGCTGCGGCAGATCCCGCAGGTGGAGGGGGCGGTGGTGGCGCTCGACCCGGCGACCGGGCGCGTGCTGGCCATGGCCGGCGGCTGGTCCTTCGAGAAGAGCCAGTTCAACCGCGCCACCCAGGCGCTGCGGCAGCCAGGCTCTGCCTTCAAGCCCTTCGTCTATCTGCCGGCACTGGAGATGGGCATCCCGCCGAACCAGCGCTTCCTGGACGGGCCGATTGAGGTGATGACCCCGCAGGGCATCTGGCGGCCGAGCAATTACAGCGGCGGCGCCAATGGCTATGTCACCATCCGCACGGCGCTGGAGAAGTCCCTCAACCTGGTCACTGTGCGGGTGGCGCAGGAGATCGGCATCGACAAGGTGGCGGATGCGGCGGCGCGCTTCGGCGTGATCCCGAACATGCCGCGCTACCTGGCCATGGCGCTCGGCTCCGGCGAGACGACGGTGCTGCGCATGGCGGCGGGCTATGCCGCCTTTGCCAATGGCGGGCGGCAGGTGACGCCGACCCTGATCGACAGCGTGCAGGATCGGCGCGGCCGGGTAGTGTGGCGAAGCGACACGCGCCGCTGCGCCGGCTGCAGTGCCGCCACGCCGGATGCCGGGCCGCCGGAACTGGTGGATGAGCGGCGGCAGATCACCGACCCGATTGCCGCCTATCAGATGGTGAACATCCTGACCGGGGTGGTGCAGCGCGGCACCGGCACCCGGGCCGGGCAGGGGCTGAACCGGCCGATCGCCGGCAAGACCGGCACGACCAACGACTATTTCGACAACTGGTTCGTGGGCTTCACCCCGGACATCGTGATCGCCGTCTGGATGGGCTTCGACGACCCGCACAGCCTGGGCAATGGCGAGACCGGCGGCGGCAATGCCGCACCGATCTTCCACGACGTGCTGGAGGCGGCGCTGCGCGGCAGCCCGCCGGTGCCCTTCCGGGCGCCGCCGGGTGTGGCCTTGGTGCGCCTGACGACGGACAGCGGCGCGACCATCACCGAAGCCTTCCGCCCCGGCACGGAGGACGCCGCCACTCCGCCCGGGGAGCGGTCGGGGGAGAGTGCGGCGGGGGTGGGCCTCGATCACGGGCTGGGCGGGCTGTACTGACCGCCCCGAACCCGCGGGCCGGGAGCGTCTTGGGCAGGGCGCTTGCCATGGCGCCCCGCTTGGCCTATCCGCCGCCCCATGCGCGCCGATGCAGAAAGCTTGCACGAGCAGATCACCGCTTCGGTGGCTCTGCTGAGGAGGCATCTTTGACTGGGATGCCGCTGTCCGGAAACTCGATGAGCTGAACGCCCGCGCGGAGGACCCCTCGCTCTGGTCCGACGCGGAGGAAGCCGGGAAGGTCATGCGGGAACGCAACCGCCTGGCCGAGCAGGTGGAGGGCGTGCGCCGGCTGGAACAGTCCGTGGCCGATGCCATGGAACTGATTGAACTCGCCGAGGCGGAGGGCGACCAGGCCACCGCCGACGCCGCCGTGGCCGACCTGCACGCCCTGGCCGCCGAGGCCAAGCGCCGCGAGATCGAGAGCCTGCTCTCCGGCGAGGCCGACGCCAATGACTGCTATGTCGAGGTGAATGCCGGCGCCGGCGGCACCGAGGCCCAGGACTGGGCCGAGATGCTGCTGCGCATGTACCAGCGCTGGGCCGAATCGCATGGCTACAAGGTCACGCTGACCGAGGAGAGTCCGGGCGAGCAGGCCGGGATCAAGTCCGCCACCATCATGGTCAGCGGGCCGAACGCCTATGGCTGGCTGAAGACAGAAAGCGGTGTCCACCGCCTGGTCCGTATCAGCCCCTTCGACGCGGCGGCGCGGCGGCAGACCAGTTTCGCGAGTGTCTATGTCTACCCGGTGGTGGACGACAAAATCGAGATCGAGATCAATCCCGCGGATATCAAGACCGATACCTTCCGTGCCTCCGGCGCCGGCGGCCAGCACGTCAACAAGACCGAATCCGGCGTGCGCTTCACCCATATCCCGACCGGGATCGTGGTCGCCTCCACCCAGGACCGCAGCCAGCACCGCAACCGTGCCATTGCCATGAACATGCTGAAGGCGCGGCTCTATGAGCTGGAACTGTCGAAGCGGGAGGCGGCGGCACAGGCGACCGAGGCGAGCAAGACCGATATCGGCTGGGGCCACCAGATCCGCAGCTATGTCCTGCAGCCCTATCAGATGGTGAAGGACCTCCGCACCGGGGTGGAGAAGGGCAATCCGGCGGCGGTGCTGGATGGCGATCTGGACGAGTTCATGGCGGCGGCCCTGGCCCAGCG
>CALGVL010000313.1 GCA_937930165.1 uncultured Acetobacteraceae bacterium | reverse complement strand
GCCTTCAATTTCGGTCAGGACCTGCTCTTCGACGTGGAGCGCATCGAGGTGGTGCGAGGCCCGGCCTCCGCCCTCTACGGTTCCTCGGCGCTGGGCGGTGTGGTCAATCTGGTGACGCGGCGGGCACCGGCGGACCGCGCCTTCCAGCCCTATGGCGAGCTCGCCGGCGGCACCCAGCGGACCCTGCGCGGCGGGCTCGGCGTCACCGGCACGGTTGGCGCTTTCGACTATCTGCTCTCGGGGCAGTCCCTCTCCACCCAGGGCTTCAACACCATCGCCCCGCGCCTGCCCAATATCGGTGAGCGGGACGGCTTCCGCGGCGCCTCCACCACCGCCCGGCTCGGCTGGACGCCGCTGGAGGGCACGCGGATCGAGGCGCTGCTGCGCTGGCGTCAAAACAATTTCGGCCTGGACGACATCCCGATCGACGACCCGAACTACTCCGCCGAGGATCGTCGCTGGTATGGCCAGATCCGTGGCGAGACTCGATTGCTGAACGGCGCCTGGACCACCGGGCTCCGGCTCGGCGCCACCGAGGACCGGCGGCGCTATGTGAATCTGCCGGATGCACGCAGTGCCGCCATCGCCGACGACCTCTATCGCGGCACCCGCACCACGCTGGACTGGGGCAATACGCTGCGCCTGCCGGGCTTCGGCAGCTTCCAGGACGGTGCCCTCGGCTTCGGCATCACCCATGCAATGGAGGAGGCGCGCAGCGTCAGCGGCCCGCCCTTCTTCCGCGCCACGGTCGATGCCGTGCAGCACAGCACCGGTGGCTATGCCACGCTGCAATACCGCGCCTTCAGCCGGCTGGACCTGACGGCGGGGCTCCGGCACGACGCGACCACCGGCTTCACCGATGCCACCACCTGGCGGCTCGGCGCCGTGCTGGCGCTGCCGGAAATCGCCTCCCGCCTGCATGTCGCGGCGGGCACGGCCTTCGCCGCCCCCTCGCTGTTCCAGCGTTTCGGCGTGATCCCCGGCTTCTTCCAGGGCAACCCGGACCTGCGGCCGGAACGCTCCTTCGGCTGGGAGATCGGCACGGAGACCGACATCCCCGCCTTCGGCCGCCCGGCCTTCGCCACCGCAAGCTGGACCTTCTTCCAGAGCCGGGTGCATGACCTGATCAACTACAACAACGCCTTCAACAGCCTGGTCAATGTGGACCGCGCCCGGATCCATGGCGCGGAGCTGGGCCTGACCCTTCGCCCCGCGGCCTGGCTGGAAGCGAATGCGACCTGGACCATCACCGAAGCCTTCGACGGAGCCACCGGGCGGCGCCTGCCACGCCGGCCGGAGCACGTGGTCAGCGTCAGCGCCCGGCTGACGCCGTTGCCGGGGCTGGTGATCGTGCCCACCCTGCTGTTCACCGGCCGCAGCCCGGAAGCGGCCTTCGCCAGCTACGACAACAGCGGCAGCGCCATCCCCTTCCCCCGCAGCAACCCGGCGGGGACGGTGGTAAACCTGACCGCCACCTGGCAGGCCTTCGAGAAGGCCGCGCTGTTCCTGGAGGCGCGCAACCTCGGCAACAGCCGCTTCGAGCCGGTGAACGGCTTCGTCACGCCGGGCCGCAGCCTGCTGCTGGGAACCCGCTTCATGCTGTGAAGCCGTGCGGGCAGCGGTGGCCGGCCAGGACACCCCTTGCGGCCACGCATTGTTCACGCCAAAGAGAGCGCCGCCTGACCCGAGCAGTTCCGTGAAAAACATCACCGATCAGACCCTTGCCGAGATGATGGGGCTTGGCGAGCACGAGATTGCCCGCCGCTTCCACGCCCTCGACTTCTCCGAGCAGGACCGCGCCAATCTCCGCCAGCTTGCCACGGAGATCGAGCGGCGGGCCCCGGAAATCGTGGCCCGCTTCTACGAGCTGCAGCTCACCGACACCGACACCGCCCTTCTGATCGGGGATGCGGAGACGCTGCACCGCCTCCGCATCAGCACGGCCTATTATGTGAAGAGCCTGTTCGAGGCGATCCACGATGCGGACTATGTCAGCGCCCGCCTGCGCATCGGCAAGGTGCACCAGCGCCTGGGCGTCACCCCGCGCCTTTACATGCGCGGCCTGGACAACCTGCACGCGGTCCTCGACGAGACCATCGACGCCCTCTGCCGGAAGCCGGGCCAGGCATGGGATACCGAGGCGCTGAAGGCCTCGCTGCGCAAGATCCTGGTCTTCGACGCGCAACTCATCTTCGAGGCCTATGTCGCCAGCTACCAGATCCAGATCGAGGCCACCAAGACCGAGGTTCACCGCTATGCCGCCCGGCTCGGTGTCCGGCTGGACCTTACCCTGCCCGGGCTGCGCGACCTGTCGAGCAAGGATGTGCTGACCGGCCTCCTGAACCGCCGGGCACTGCTGGACCCTGGAGTTCGAACTCGCCGTGGCCCGTCGCCATCGCCTGCCGCTCTGCCTCGCCTATATGGACCTGAACCGCTTCAAGGCGGTGAACGACCAGCACGGGCACGCGGCCGGCGACGCGGTGTTGCGCGCCCTGGCCGCCGCGATCAAGCAGACGATCCGGGCGGTTGACCTTGCCGCCCGCCTCGGCGGAGACGAGTTCTGCCTCCTGCTGCCGCGCACGACCGTGGCCGAAGCCTATCCAGCTTTGGAGCGGCTGACTCAAGCCTTCGACCGGACCAACCCATACCCCGGGGTTACGCTGAGCGGCGGCGTGGTCCAGCTTGGCCCCGGGAGCTTCCCCGCCGTGGCGGAGATCCTGGCCCGGGCGGATGCGCTGATGTACCGCGCCAAGCCGCTGGCGCATGCGAGCGGCGACCACCAGTTCTGCCTTGAGAGCGGCCTGGTCTGGACCTGGCCGAAGCTGCAGGCCTCGGTGCCCATGGCCTCCTGACGGGAGGTGGGCGACAAGCCCTGCCCCCTCATCGCAGCCCCTGGCCATGCGGCCCGGCGGCTGTCGGTCCACGACCGGCATGGACCTTCAGCGGCACGTCGCCGCCGGAACGCACGCCCGAGGGGAATGCTGCGGGGCCGGCGCGCTGCCCGCTCCCCAGACCCGATGCCGGGCGTCAATCCGGCCAATCCGGCCATGCCGCCCGGTCCGAACCCAGTCACCGGACCTGGCCGCTTCTCCGGGATGGATGGGCTGCCGGTTCCAACGGGAAGGCCCATCGGCCCCGGCGGCATCTTCCGCATTCCGTTGACCATGCACGCCGGAGGTCCGGCTTCGGCGGGGTGCGGCTCTAACCCAGGGATCACGAAATCGGGGCAGGTTCCATTTGTCACCGGTTTATGATCGCGAGGCGCGCAGGACTCATATTACCAAAAGGTATCGAAAATTGGGACCTGGGCGGCGGCTTCCGTGCCCTGCACCGTGCTTCGGGCTGGTCGCATCCGCCCGAAGGCGGCGCGGCAGATGCCAATCGCCACGGGCATTGCCGGGAGGACTCCTGCAGGGCCATGATCGCCACATCCCGCGAGGCAGCAGACATCCCCACCCGAACCGCCGAGCCCGCCGCTCTCCATCCGGCGGAGGGGCTGACGGAGCCCATCCCGCTGTGCGAGGTCAACGGCGATCCAGGCCGGGATGATCTGCAGGCCGCGCTCGCCGCGGCGCAGGATCTGCTGGAGAGCGGCGCAACCTCGCAGGCAGTCGCCATCCTTCGCGCCTTGCCGGAACGTGCCCGCAACCGCAGGGAGGCGGTGCGGCTCACCATCGCCGCGGGAGAGCTGGATCCCGAATTCCAGCATCTGGTCCAGCAGGCGGACAGGCAGCGGGACGCGCGGGACTGGCCTGCCGCGGAATACTCCTACTGGCGCGCGCTGCGGCTCTATCCGCTGCATCACGGCTACATCGTCCAATACGGGCATTGTCTGAAGGAGCAGGGCAAGGCCGCGGAGGCGGAGGTGGAGTACCGCACAGCCCTGGCGCTCGGCGCGCCGGCCGAGGACCTGCGCGCGCATATCGTCCATGTCTACACGACCCTCTGCGGCGGCAGCACGCCCTTCCCGCGGCCACCCAGGACGGCGTCGAACCCGGCCGCCCTCCCCTTGGACGAGGCCCCGATCCGCGCCGATGTCGAGGCGCTGTTTGTCCTGATGCTGCAACGCCTGCCCAACAACCTCTCGGAGACGCTCCCCATGCTGCGCATGGCCGCCACCCGCCACGATGTCGTCCGGCTCCTGGTCGAGCACGCGGAATTCCCGCGGGTCAACCGCGAGCTGATGGTCCTGCTGGCCCAGGCCGCCTGAGCCCGCCGATGCCCGACCTGCGCTTCTCGATCGTCATCAATACCTACAACCGCGCCGCCTATCTGCGCAGCGCGCTGCACGGCCTGCGCGGATTGCGGCGGGCCGAATTCGAGGTGGTCGTCGTCGAAGGCCCCTCGACCGACGACACCGGCGCCGTGCTGGCGGAATGGGCACCACGCATCAAGCACCTCCGCTGCCCGGAGCCCAATCTCGCCCTCTCCCGCAACATCGGCATCGCGGCATCAGCGGGGGACATCGTCGCCTTCATCGACGACGATGCCGTCCCCCATCCGGACTGGCTCGCGCGCCTCGCCACCCATTACCAGGACCCGTCCGTGGGCGCGGTCGGCGGCTTCACCGTCGATAACACGGGCATGCGCTATCAGGTGCGCAAGACCATCTGCGACCGCTACGGCAATGCGCATCTGGTTTCGGACCTCTTCGACGAGCGGCCGCTGAACCGGCCGGGAACGCCGTTCTATCCCAGCC
Organism: uncultured Acetobacteraceae bacterium; assembly: GCA_937930165.1. Classification (GTDB taxonomy): domain Bacteria; phylum Pseudomonadota; class Alphaproteobacteria; order Acetobacterales; family Acetobacteraceae; genus CALGVL01. The sequence continues at coordinate 3,660 of CALGVL010000313.1, read as the reverse complement.
TGCTCGGGACCAATTCCAGCTTCCGGATGTCGGTCCTGCGCGAGCTGGGCGGCTTCGATCATGCCTTCGCCTATCTGCTGGACGAGACCGACCTCTGCCTGCGGGTGGTCGATGCCGGCTATCAGGTGCTGTACGAGCCGACGGCGCTGGTCTTCCACCAATTCGCCGCCAGCCACATCCGCACACCCCGGCGGGTGGCCCGCACCCTCTATCCCTCGGCGGTCAGCAAGGCCTATTTCATCATGCGGCACGGCGCCCCGCGCGACCTGGCGCGCGCTGCGGAGGAGCTCGACCGCTACCGGCAGTCGCTGCTCAGATCGAATGCCTGGCACGAGCAGCACCGGGAGATTACCCACACCCACCGCCTCTCCCTGGACCAGGACCTGGCGGCGGGCCTCAAGCAGGGCGAAGCCCTGGCTCGCCGCCGCGGCGACCGACCGGGCGGCGATCTTGACACGCTCGGTAAACTGGCCCGGCCCTCCCCCTTCCGCCGCTTCGAGCCCGCCGCCGGCCTGCGCATCTGTATGGTCAGCCAGGGCTTCCCACCGGAGGCCGATGCCGGCATTGCCCGCTGGACCGAGATGGTGGCGCGGGAGCTGGTCCGGCGCGGCCATGTGGTGCATGTGCTGACCGCCACGGATGCGGAGGAGACCGTCACCCAGCAGGATGGGCTGTGGCTGCACCGCATGCGGCCCGATCCGGAGGGAGCGGTGGCGCCGATGCTCGATCTCGACCTGCCCCCGAACATCGCCGCCTGGAACCGCCGGGTGTGGCGGGAGGTGCAGGCGCTGAAGAATTTCGGCCTCGACCTCGTCTCCTTCCCGATCTGGGACCTCGAAGGCTTCGCCTGCCTCGGGGATCCCTCCATCGCCGTGGTGATGAGCCTGCACACGAGCTATGCGCTGGCGAAGCCGCACAAGCCGGAATGGAACGCGCGGCCGCTCTACGAGCATTTCATGGTGCGGAAGATGATCGCGGCGGAAGGCAGGGCGCTGGCCACGGCACCGCTCCTGATCGCCAATTCCCGCGCCGTGGTCGAGGATATCGAGGCCGCCTACGGTATCGCCCTGGACGAGAGCCGGATCGTGCTGGCCCCACATGGCACGCGCGACCTGCTGAACGGGCAGCCGCCGCCGCTCCGCATCCGGAGCTACCGCGTGCTCTTCGTCGGCCGCTTCGAGCCGCGCAAGGGCTTCGACCTGGCCGTGGCGGCAGCGATGCGGGTGCTTGCGGCGATCCCTGAAGCGGAATTCGCCTTCGCAGGCGGGGAGCTGGACGAGGCGGCGGAGCAGGTCCTGGCGGAGCAGGGCGCGACCGCCTTGCCACAGGATCCTCGGGCCAGCTTCCTCGGCATCCTGGACCGCCGGCGGCTGGAGGAGGCCTATCTCGACAGCGATGTGGTGGTGGTGCCGAGCCGCTACGAATCCTTCGGGCTGGTTGCCATCGAGGCGATGGCCGCGGGCAAGCCGGTGGTCGCGCTGGCCGCTGGGGGGCTGAAGGAGGTCGTGACCGATGGCGTCGATGGCTGCCTGGTGCCCGACGGCCCGCAGGCCGTCGAGGGCATCGCCCAGGCGCTGATCCGCCTCGGCCGGGACGCGGCGCTGCGGCGCCGCCTGGCCGAAGGCGCGCGGCGCTCCTACGAGGCGAAATTCACCGTGGAGGCCATGGTGGACCGGCTGGAGCCCGCTTTCCGCCAGGCCGCCGCGGCCCGCCTGGCGCAGGAGATGGCCTGAGATGCAGCCCGATGCCCCTACAGTCCGGTACATCCTCGGGCTGTTCGAGCCGACGCCGCCCCCCTTGGAGGAGGCTGAGCGGCTCGGTGCCCTGGTCGGCTCCTGGCCCGAGATGCTCGCGCATCTGCTGCTCCGCCGCGGCGCGCTGCGGACCTATCCCGAGATCGCTGCCTCGATCCGGCAGCGCGCCGCCGGTTGCGGCAATCCGGCCACGCCGCGGCCGCCTGGTGCCGACATGCAGCGGCTGGAGCGGACCGAAGCGGCCCTGGAAGCCGCCCTCGCCACGGCGCTGCAGGCCGAGAAGGAGCGCGTGAAGATTGCCGACAACGTGAATGCCGCCTGGCGGGACTATCTCGCCGAACGGCCAGCCGCGGGATTCGACCTGCACCTGCGCATCGCGACGAAAGGCGGCTGAGGCACACATTGCAGGGGAAGCCGGCCGCTCCCGCTCGCGGGGCGGACCGGCGGCCTGCGAGCGCATTGGCCGCCTGCCCGCACTGGTGTCTCTCCGCGCAGGGGGATGGGCCCTGAGGCGCCGCCATGCCTTAATGACCGAGTCGGGAATCCGGGAGGCGGGCATGGCAACGGCGGGACAGGCGCGCAGCATCGAGACCCGCACCTCCTGGCTCGTCGCCGTCACGGCCGTGATCATCCTCTCGGTCTCCTTCGGCGCGCCCATCGTTGTGGTGGTCGCCTTACGGCCGATCGCGGCGGATCTTGGCGACGCGCGGGAGATCCCGGCCCTCGCCTCCTCCCTCACCTATCTCGGCGCCGGGCTCGGCGGGATGCTCATGGGTTGGCTGGCCGGGCGGATCGGCACGCGGCCGGTCGCCATTGTGGGCGGCGCCATGGTCTGCGCCGGGCTCATCCTCGCCTCCGGCGGCGCGGCCTGGCAGTTGCTGCTGGGCTACGGTGTGCTGGTCGGGCTGCTGGGCAATGGCGCGCTCTTCCCGCCGATGATGACCTATGTGTCGCTCTGGTTCGACCGGCGGCGGGGCACGGCGCTCGCCCTCGTCTCCTCCGGCCAGTATGTCGCCGGCGCCCTCTGGCCGGCGGTCTTCGAGCGGGCGGTGGAGGCCTTCGGCTGGCAGCGCACCATGATGGGCTTTGGCGTGCTGACCGCGGCCGTCACCATGCCGTTGGCGGCGCTGGTGCTGCGGCCGCCGCCGGTCCCGCTGCCGGGCGCTGGCCCCGCCGCCGGGCCGAGCGCCGGGGCGCCGGTGCTGCGCCTGCCGCCGAATCTGGCGCTGGCGCTGCTTGCCATCGCCTCCTTCCTCTGCTGCGTGCCGATGGCGATGCCGGCGGCGCATCTCGTCGCCTTCTGCGGCGATCTCGGCATCGCCGCCTCGCGCGGGGCGCTCATGCTTTCGGTGCTGCTGGCCACGGCCTTCCTCGCCCGGCAATTCTGGGGCTGGGTGTCGGACCGGATCGGCGGGCTGAACACGCTGCTCTGCGGCTCGGCGGCGCAGGTGCTCGGCATGACGGGCTTCCTGCTGACCCAGGACGAGGCCGGGCTGTTCTTCGTGGCCGCCGCCTATGGCCTCGGCTTCAGCGGGCTGGTGCCGGCCTATGTGCTGACGGTGCGGGAACTGTTCCCGGTGCGGGAGGCCGCCTGGCGGGTGCCGGCCCTGCTCTTCCTGAGCCTCTGCGGCATGGCGGCGGGCGCCTGGCTGGCCGGCTTCCTCTATGACCGGTTCGGCAATTACGCCATTGCCTGGGAAGCCGGGATCGCCTGCAACCTGGCCAATCTGGCGATCCTGGGCTTCCTGGCGCTGCGCCAAGGCCGGCCGCTGCGGCCGGCCCTGGCCTGAGCGGGTGGCCGCAGCCGGACGCAAGCGCCGGCCTCAGCGGCCCTTCGCCAGCCTCCTGGCATTCGCGCGCACCCGCCGCTGCGCCGGGGCCAGCGCCGCGGCGAGGGCCATGATCA
>CALGVL010000312.1 GCA_937930165.1 uncultured Acetobacteraceae bacterium | reverse complement strand
GAGGAGGCGGGCGCCCCGCGCACCGAGGCCGCGCCAGCGCGGCGCGGCTTCGGCTCCCGCGTCATCGACGCGACGATCCGCGACCAGCTCGGCGGCACGGTCCGGCGGCACTGGAAGAGGGCGGGGCTGGTCTGCGACCTGGCCCTGCCGCTGGCGCGCAGCCTGGCCCGGGGCGCCGGGCCGGCTAGAGCCCGTGCCGCCGCAGTTCCTCCGGCAGCCGCCCGGTCGCGGCCAGCCAGGCCAGGCGCAGATCCGCCCGCAGCGACCAGAGCGGATAGGTGAAGGTCGCCGGCCGGTTCCGCTCCACCAGCGCATGCGAGGCCCAGGCGAAGCCATAGCCGATCACCGGCACCACCAGCACCAGCCACAATGGCCCGAGGATCAGGCCATAGAGCAGCACCGCCAGCCCGGCCCAGGTGCCGGCGACATGCAGGGTGCGGGTGGCGGGACGGGCATGTTCCCGCAGGTAGAAGGGCCAGAAGGCCTCGAAGCTCTCGAACCGCTCGGCCATGGTGAAGAAGAGTTGGGCGGCCGGCCGGGCCGTGCCAAGATGATCGCGCCGGTTTCCCTTTGGGCGATGGCCGGTCCCTGGCAGTTTGTGCCGCCATGCCCTCGATCCTGCCCCGCCCCCGCGCCTTCCTGCCGCTCCGACATGCGACCTTCCGCACGCTCTGGCTGGCGACCCTGGCCAGCAATACCGGCATGTGGGTGCAGAACACCGCCGCCGGCTGGCTGATGACCAGCCTCGACCCCTCTCCCGTCATGGTCAGCCTGGTGCAGGCGGCCTCCATGTTGCCGGTCTTCCTGCTGGCCCTGCCGGCAGGCGCCCTGGCCGACATCGTGGACCGGCGGCGCTTCCTGCTCGGCGCCCAGGGCTGGATCCTGCTGATGGCGCTGCTTCTCTCGGCCCTGACCGCCGCGGGGGTGCTCGGCCCCTGGGGCCTGCTGGCGCTGACCTTCGGCATCGGCGCCGGCAGCGCCATGAATTTCCCGGCCTGGGCCGCGACCACGCCGGAACTGGTGCCGCGCGAGGATCTGGTGCAGGCCATCGCGCTGAACGGCATCGGCTTCAACCTGGCGCGGGCGGTGGGGCCGGCGCTCGGCGGCTTCACCATCGCCGCGGCCGGGGCGGAGGCGGCCTTCGCCCTCAACGCCTTCGCCTTCCTGACGCTGATCGTGGCGCTGGTCACCTGGCGGCGGCCGGTCGAGCGCGGGCGGATGCCGAAGGAGCGGCTGGTTTCCGCCATGCGCGCCGGGGTGCGCTTCGTCGCGGCCAGCCCGGGGATGCAGGCCATCATCCTGCGCGCCTGCACTTTCTTCCTCTTCACCGCCGCGGTCTGGGGCCTGCTGCCGATCTATGTCCGGCAGCAGCTCGGCCTGGGGCCGGAAGCCTTCGGGCTGATGCTGGGCATCATGGGCGGCAGCGCCGTCGCCTCCGGCTTCGCCCTGCCGGCGCTGCGGGGCCGCTTCGGCTTCAGCGGGCTGGTCTTCTGGGCCTCGCTGCTCGCCTCGGTGGCGATGGGCCTGCTGGCCGTCGCTCAGCACTGGCTGCTGGCGGGGCTGGGCATGCTGCTCTACGGCGCCGCCTGGATCACGGCGGGCAGCACCCTGGCGGCGGCCGCGCAGCTTGCCGCCCCGGCCTGGGTGCGGGCGCGGGCCATCGCGATCTACCAGCTCAGCTTCTTCGGAGTGATGGCGCTGGGCTCGGCCCTTTCCGGCTGGCTGGGGGCGCAGTTCGGCGTCGGCCCGGCCTTTGCCGCTGCGGCGGCGGGCGGCGCCTTGGCGGCGGTGCTGGTCCGGCCCTGGCGAGTAGAAGCGGCGACAGTGCCGGAGGCCCCCCCGGCGCCCCTGCCCGAGCCGGAGGCACCAGCGGCGGAGCTGGAGGAATTGCTCGGGGAACACTCCGGCCGGGTGCTGATGGTGGTGCGCTACACCATAGACCCGGCGCAGCGCGCCCGCTTCCTGGCGGCGATGCGGGAGGTCCGGCGGGTCCGGCTGCGCGCCGGCGCCCGCACCTGGCGGCTCTACGAGGATGTGGCCCATCCGGAACGCTGGGCCGAATTCTGGGCCATGGAGAGCTGGACGGAACACCTGCGGGAGGAGCACCGGCTGACCCGTGACGACCGCGCCGCCCTGGCCCGAGCCGCCGCCCTGCACCAGGGTGATACCCCGCCCGAGGCCGCGCGTTACCTGAACGTGCAGCCTTGAGGCGTCCGGCCACCGGAGGACCGAACGCACGCTCTTGTCATGCCGCCCGGCGGGCGCCTGGGGCGCTGCCGCGGAGCAATCCATAGTGTCGCGGGGGCTGGCCAGCCGCGTCCGGCGCCCCACATGCATGGCCGCAACGATGATGAGGAGAAAGCCCATGGCGCAATCCGCCGGCAAGAACGGCAAGACCCTGCCCACCCGGAACGATGTGCCGGACAACGCCAAGAAGGTTTCGATCAATGTCCTGCAGGGCTGCCTTGTGGACTCGATCGACCTCTACAACGCCACGAGGCAGGCGCATTGGAATGTGAGGGGCCCGCATTTCGGCGAGCTGCACAGGCTGTTTGAGGAATTCTACAACACCCTGCAGGAGGCGACGGACGATCTGGCGGAACGGATCGTCCAGCTCGGCGGCACGGCAAACGGCACCACCCAGACCCTGAGCCAGACCCGCCTGCCCGCCTACCCGACCGACATCCATGCCGGGATGGACCATGTCCGGGAGCTGGCGGATCGCTATGCCCAGATCGCCAAGACCCTGCGGGAGGGCATCGACCAGACCGATGACGCCGGGGATGCCGACACCGCCGACCTGCTGACCGAGAAGTCGCGCGAGCTCGACAAGATGCTGTGGATGCTCGAGGCGCACCTGGCGGAAGACAAGGTTCGGTAAGACAAAACCGTTCCGCAACAGGCTGATGACGGGCGGCGGCCGACTCGCCGCCCGTTATTGTATGAAGACCCCCTGGAGGGTATCTTGGCGGCATCAGGGGAACAAGACATGAACGATCTGTTCGGCGGCCGCCGCCCCCCAAAAGGCGGCGCCAGCGATGCCGCCTCCTATTCTGCCAAGGATATTGAGGTTCTGGAGGGGCTGGAGCCGGTCCGGCGCCGGCCCGGCATGTATATCGGCGGCACCGACGAGAACGCCCTGCATCACCTGGCGGCCGAGATCCTCGACAACGCCATGGACGAGGCGGTTGCCGGCTATGCCGACCGGATCGAGGTGGTATTGGAGTCGGGCAACTGGCTGACCATCCGCGACAACGGCCGTGGCATTCCGACCGACCCGCACCCGAAATTCCCCAAGCTCTCGGCGCTGGAGGTGATCCTCACCACCCTGCATTCGGGCGGCAAGTTCAGCGGCAAGGCCTATAACACCTCCGGCGGCCTGCACGGCGTCGGCAGTTCCGTGGTGAACGCGCTGTCGGAGCGGATGGAGGTGGAGGTCGCGCGCGACCGCAACCTCTGGTCCCAGGCCTTCGAGCGCGGCAAGCCGGTGACGAAGCTGAAGGATCTGGGCTTCATCCATAACCGGCGCGGCACCAGCGTCCGCTTCAAGCCGGACCCGCAGATCTTCGGCAAGCATGAGTTCAGCCCGGCGCGGCTCTACCGGCTCTGCCGCTCCAAGGCCTATCTGTTCCGCGGCGTGGAGATCCGCTGGTCCTGCGACCCGTCCCTCATCAAGGACGAGACGCCGCCGAGCGCGGTGCTGCATTTCCCGGGCGGGCTTTCGGAGTTCCTGGCCTCGGCGATCGAGGGCCGCAGCCAGGTGGTGCCCGCCCCCTTCGCCGGAGAGGCCGAATTCCCCGATGGCGCCGGCCGCTGCGAATGGGCCGTGACCTGGATGGAGCAGGGCGAGGGCTTCCTCTCCACCTATGCCAACACCATCCCGACGCCGCAGGGCGGCACGCATGAGAACGGGCTGCGCAACGCGCTGGTGAAGGGGCTGCGCGCCTATGGCGAGCTGAAGAAGGAAAAGCGCGCCGGCAATGTCACCGCCGAGGACCTGATCGGCGGCATGGCCGGCATGCTCTCCGTCTTCATCCGGGAGCCGCATTTCCAGGGCCAGACCAAGGAAAAGCTCACCAGCCCGGAAGCGGCGCGGCTGGTCGAATCCGCGCTGCGCGACCAGTTCGACCATTGGCTGGCCGGCGACCCGAACACCGCCGACAACCTCCTCGCCTGGGCGATCGAGCGCGCCGAGGACCGCATCCGCCGGCGCGAGCAGAAGGACACGCCGCGGAAGTCCGCGACCCGCAAGCTGCGCCTGCCCGGCAAGCTCGC
>CALGVL010000311.1 GCA_937930165.1 uncultured Acetobacteraceae bacterium | reverse complement strand
CCGGCGCCGGCATGTCCCGGGTCTTGGACAGCCAGCGCAGGAAGCCGCGGATGGCCGCCAGTTGCCGGGCCCGCGTGGCGACCCCGGCCCCCTCTGCGGCGCGGGCGGCCAGGAAGGCGCGCAGATCCGCCGGGCGCAGCGCGGCGAGCGCCGGCAGGTCCGGCTCCTCGCCCAGATGCCCGGCCAGGAAGCCCAGGAAGTCGGAGAGGTCGCGGCCATAGGCCTCGACCGTATTGCCGGCGGCCCGCCTCTCCTTGGCGAGCCAGTCGAGATAGCGGGCGCGCGCTTCCGCGCCGGTCATGGATGGCCCGCCATCCGATTCACGTCCCGCGGCATCCGCCGCTCCACGACCGGATGGCTAGCGCGCCAGCGCCGCCGCCACCACGCGGCCGAGGAAGGCGAGGGTGGCGGTGGATTGCCGCGACGGCAAAGCATTCGGGTCACGGGCTCCGAGCGCGAGCAGGCAGGGATGCCCGGTCCAGACCGGCACCCGCGCCAGCGCATCGCGCGTGACCAGGGGGGCAGCCTCCTGGTGCAGCAATTCGGCATCCGTCGGGACGGCCCGCACCACCGCATCCCGGCCCGGGCCCAGCACCCGGGCGACGAAGCCGCGCGGCAGCTTCACCATGCCGCGCCGGTCCGGCACCTCGGAGAGCAGGGTGCAGGTCTCGATGCCGAGCAGCGCCGGCAATTCCTGCGTCACCGTCTCGCTGACATCCTGGCTGCGCATCAGTGCCAGCACCGCCAGGCGGACGCGGATGCTGAGGCCGTTGCCGGCCCGGCCGGCGGTGACGGCGGCATCCATCTCGGCCTCCAGCGAGCGGACGCGGCGCCGCTCCGCCGCCAGCATCGCCGCCATGTGGTCCGTCAGCCGCTCTCCATGCACCCGGCGCGGCGGCTCCAGCAGCCGGTAGAGATCCGGCCGCTCGGCCAGGAAATCGGGATAGCTGCGCAGGAAGGCGGCCACCGCCTCCGGGGCGGGGAGGTTGATCTCGGCGTCGGGAGGCTGGGTGGGATTGGTCTGGATTGCCTTCACAGGATGCTCTGGCCCGTCTTGCGCCAATCCGCCAGGAAGGCCTCAAGCCCTCGGTCGGTCAGCGGGTGTTTCAGCAGCAGGCGGATCACGGCGGGGGGGAGGGTGGCGACCTCCGCCCCAAGCTTCGCGGCCTCCACCAGATGCATCGGGTGGCGGATGGACGCGACCAGGACTTCTGTCTTAAGATGCGGATAATTGCGGTAAATTTTCAGAGTGTCTGCAATCAGTCCCATCCCATCGGTTGCGATATCATCAAGGCGGCCCACGAAGGGCGAGATGAAGGTCGCGCCGGCCTTGGCCGCCAGCAGGGCCTGGGCCGGGGAGAAGCAGAGGGTGACGTTCACCATCGTCCCCTCCTGCGCCAGCACGCGGCAGGTGCGCAGCCCGGCCTCGGTCAGCGGCACCTTGACCGCCACGTTCTTCGCGATGTCGCGGAGATACCGGCCCTCGGCCAGCATCGTCTCGTGATCCGTGGCCGTGACTTCGGCCGAGACGGGGCCGGGGGTGATGGAGCAGATCTCGGCGATCACCTCCGACATCTTCCGGCCGGACTTGGCGATCAGGCTGGGATTGGTGGTGACCCCGTCCACCAGTCCGGCCTCGGTGAGGGAGCGGATTTCCGATACCTCAGCGGTATCAACGAAGAACTTCATTGCGGGGGGAACCTTGGCTACTCGCTGCGCAGCGGGTCGTTGCAGATTTGTTCCAGGCCAGGATAGCCGATGCACCAGGTCTCGGGAAAGCACCGCGGTATAAAGGACACGCCAGGCGTGGCATCTGTGCCACGGGTCCGGGTGCTGCTGCCGCTGCCCCTGGCCGGGGCCTATGACTACCGAGTGCCCCCGGGGATGCAGCTTCGTCCAGGGGAATTTGTGATCGTTCCGCTCAACCAGCGGGAAATGATCGGCGTGGTCTGGGATCCGGAAGAGAACCCGGCCGAGCCGCCGGTGCCGGACAAGCGGTTGCGCCCCGTCATCCAGGCCATGCCGGCGCCGCCCATGACCGAGAGCCTGCGCCGCTTCATCGACTGGGTGGCCGCCTATACGCTGAGCCCCCCCGGCGCCGTGCTGCGCATGGCGATGAGCGTCCCGGCGGCGCTGGAGCCGCCCACTCCGCAGGCCGGCTGGACCCTGGCCGGGCCGGGCGGGAACAGCCAGCCGCGCCTGACCCCCGAGCGGAAGCGCGTCCTGGCCGTCATGCAGCCCGGCGAGGTCTATGCCGGCGCCAGGCTGGCCGAGGCCGCCGGCGTCTCGCTCGGCGTGCTGCGCGGCATGGCGGATAATGGCCTGATCCGCCCGGCGCTGCTGCCACGGGCCAGCCGCTTCACCCGGCCGGACCCGGACCATCCCGGCCCCGCCCTCGGCCCGGAGCAGGCCGAGGCGGCCGCGGTCCTGAAAGGAAAGGTGGCGGCGCGCGCCTTTGGCGTCACCCTGCTGACCGGCGTGACCGGCTCCGGCAAGACCGAGGTCTATCTGGATGCGGTCGCCGAGTGCCTGCGCCAGGGCCGGCAGGCGCTGGTGCTGCTGCCGGAGATCGCGCTCTCCGCGCAATGGCTGGAGCGGTTCCGCCGGCGCTTCGGCGTCGCCCCCGCGCTCTGGCATTCCGAGGTCAGCGGCAAGACCCGCCGCGACACCTGGCGGGCGGTGGCGGAAGGGGAGGTGGGGGTGCTGGTCGGCGCCCGCAGCGCCTTGTTCCTGCCCTTCCCCGATCTCGGCCTGGTCGTGGTGGACGAGGAGCACGAGACCGCCTTCAAGCAGGAGGACGGCGTGGTCTATCACGCCCGCGACATGGCCGTGGTCCGGGCCCGGCTGTCCCGGGCCGCCTGCGTGCTGGTCTCCGCTACCCCCAGCCTGGAGACGCTGACCAATGCCGAGACCGGGCGCTATGCCGCGGTGCATCTGCCGCAGCGTCATGGCGGCGCCGGCCTGCCATCGGTGGAGGCGGTGGACCTGCGCCGCACCCCGCCGGAGCGCGGCCGCTTCATCAGCCCGGCGCTGATCGAGGCGGTCAGCCAGACCCTGGCGCGCGGCGAGCAGGCGATGCTGTTCCTGAACCGCCGCGGCTATGCGCCTCTGACCCTCTGCCGCCATTGCGGCCACCGGCTGCGCTGCCCGAACTGCACCGCCTGGCTGGTGGAGCACCGGGCGCAGCGGCGGCTGCAATGCCACCACTGCGGCCATGCCGAGGCGCCTCCTTCCGAATGTCCCGAATGCGGCACGCCCAACTGCCTGGTCCCCGTCGGACCCGGCGTGGAGCGCATCCTGGAAGAAGCGGCCGAACTTTGGCCCGAGGCACGCCGGCTGGTCATGGCCTCCGACACCATGCCCGGCCCGGCGGCCGCGGCGGCGGCGGCGCAGGCGATCCAGAACCGGGAGGTGGACCTCATTATCGGCACCCAGATCGTCGCCAAGGGCTGGCATTTCCCGCATCTGACCCTGGTCGGCGTGGTGGATGCCGATCTCGGCCTGGCCGGCGGCGACCTGCGGGCGGCGGAGCGCACGGTGCAGCTCCTCCATCAGGTCGCCGGCCGCGCCGGCCGGGCGGAGGCGCCTGGGCGGGTGCTGCTGCAGACCTTCAGCCCGGAGCATCCGGTGATGCGGGCGCTGGTTTCCGGCAATCTCGACGCCTTCATGCAGGAGGAGGCGGAGATGCGCCGCCCCGGCGGCTGGCCGCCCTTCGGCCGCCTCGCCGCGCTGATCGTCAGCAGCGAGGAGGAGCGGGAGGCGGACAGGACGGCCCGCGACCTCGGCCTGGCGGCGCCGGGAGGGGAGGGGGTGCAGGTGCTGGGCCCGGCCCCCGCGCCGCTTGCTCTGCTGCGCGGACGGCACCGCCGGCGCCTGCTGCTGAAGACGCGCCGCGACATCGCCGTGCAGCCGCTGCTGCGGGAATGGCTGGCGCGGGTCGAGGTGCCGAGCCACGTCCGGGTGCAGGTGGATGTGGACCCGGTGGGATTCCTTTAGCTCCTCCGCCCGATCGCCAGCACTGCCGCCGCCAGCAATTGCAGCAGCCCAGCCACCACTGGCGGCGCCCAGGGGCCGAATTCCTGCATCACCGTCCCGAACAGCCCCGGCCCGAAGGCATAGAAGGCCTGGTTCACCGCCGTCACCAGGGCGATGACCTGCGGCACCTGCTCGGGCGGCCATTCGCTCTGCGCGATCAGCGGCGGCAGGGAGAGCAGGTTGCCGATGCCCAGGCCGAAGAGCACGGAGCCGAGCAGCAGCAGCGCCGCCGATTCGCCCGCCGCCAGGGCCAGCGCCGCCGATCCCGCCGCCTGCAACAGGAAATTCAGCGCCCCCACCAGCCGCCGGTCCAGGCCCGGCGGCAGCAGCGCCCCCACCACGGTCCGGCCGATGACGGCGCAGGCCGTGGCGAGGCTCATCGCCAGCCCCGCCCCCTTCTCCCCCAGAGCCGGCGCCAGCATCGAGAACAGCACGGTCAACAGCCCGATCTGCGCGACCAGCCCGATGGCGAAGGAGATGGAGAGGCTGCGGAATCGCCCCTGCCGCCAGAGCGGCGCGGACCGTGCCGGTGCCGGGCGCGGCTGCGGCGGGCTGGGCGCCCCGTCCGGGTTCAGGCCCATGCCCTGCGGAGTCGGCCCGAACCAGCGCCCGGCCATGGGCCAGGTCACCAGCAGACTCGCGACTGCCACCGCCCAGGTTGCGCCTGCGAAGCCGAAACCCGCGATCAGCAGCGCCCAAAGTGGGGTGAAGACCACGCCCCCGGCGCTGGCGCCGTTATAGGCCATGGCGAGCGCCGCCGGCCGGCGGCGCTCGAACCAGGGGGCGACGATGTTGTTGATCGCTGCGCCGCTGGTCACGGCCCAGCCCGCCGCAGTCAGCAGTGCCGCCGGCACCAGGTGCCAGGGCGCCGAGGCATGGCCCCAGCCCAGCACTCCGAGCGCCGCCGCCAGCATCCCCGCCCGCGTCACCGCCACCGGGCCGAAGCGCCGGTGCAGGGCCGGCAGCCAGGCCACCAGCACCGCGCTGGCCAGGAAATGCAAGGTGATGGCGCCCGAGATCAGGGAGAGCGGCCAGCCCTCCCGCCCATGCAGCGCGTGCAGGTAGATGGACGGGCCATAGAAGCCGATGCCCCAGCTGAACAGCGCCAGCACGAAGGCGGCGGCCACCACCTGCCAACCGAAGAATCCTGCCCCGCCTTGCGCCATCTGATCCCGGTCCATATCTCCCCCTTCTCCAGCCTAGCGCAGGCCGTGGCCAAGTCCTTTCGCGCCGGGGCGAATTGTTCCGCATCCCGGGCCGGCACCGGGGGAGGGGCGCCTGGCCTCGGTTGCGGGGGCATGAACCCTATGGTAAGGCCCCGCCACCGACCGGGGGCGCTCGCGCGCCGCCCAAAGCGGTCTTGCGTTCGCGCACCACCAGAACAGGACCGGGATTGCCCGTGGCCTCCGCCGAGACCATCGCCTCCGCCTCGCCCCAAGGGGGGCAGGTGTCGCCCCACGCCAGCGGCCTTGCCGAGCGTTACGCCCAGGCGCTGCTGGCCCTCGCCGATGACAAGCGGCAGACGGATCCGGCTGCCCTGGACCGCATCGCCGCCGATCTCGACAAGCTCTTCGCGCTGTGGCGCGACGACGAACCCTTCCGGGCCTTCGTCGCCGATCCGCGCCTGGATGCCGTCGCCCAGCGCAAGGGTGCCTTCGCCATCCTCGAACGGGTCGGCATCGGGACCGAGGTGCGCAACCTTGTCGGCGTGCTGATCAACAACCGGCGCCTTGCCGCACTGCCGCAGGTGGCGCAGGCCTTCGGGGCGCTGCTCGCGGAGCGCCGCGGCCAGCAGACCGCGGTGGTGACCAGCGCGCATCCGCTGACCGACACGCAGCGCGCCCAGATCACGGCGCGCCTCACCGAGGCCGGCTATTCCGGCATCAGGCTTTCGGAGCAGGTGGATCCCTCGATCCTCGGCGGGCTGATCGTGCGCATCGGCTCCCGGCTCTATGACAACAGCATCAAATCCAAGCTGCAGCGCCTGCAGTACGCAATGAAGGGGGCCGCCTGATATGGAGATCCGTCCCGCCGAGATCTCGGAGATCCTGAAGCAGCAGATCGCCGGCTTCGACGCCGAGGCAAATGTCGCCGAGGTCGGCACCGTGCTGACCGTGGGCGACGGCATCGCCCGCGTCTACGGCCTGCAGAACGTCATGGCCGGCGAGATGGTGGACTTCCCCGCCGCCGGGCTGAAGGGCATGGCCCTGAACCTCGAATCCGACAATGTCGGCATCGTGATCTTCGGCCCCGACCAGGAAATCCGCGAGGGCGACACGGTGCAGCGCACCGGCTCCATCGTGGACGTCCCCATCGGCAAGGGGCTGCTGGGCCGCGTGGTGGACGCGCTGGGCAACCCGATCGACGGCAAGGGCCCGATCCAGGCCACCGAGCGCCGCCGCGTCGAGGTGAAGGCGCCGGGCATCATCCCCCGCAAGTCGGTGCATGAGCCGATGCAGACCGGCATCAAGGCGATCGACGCCCTGATCCCGATCGGCCGCGGCCAGCGCGAGCTGATCATCGGCGACCGCCAGACCGGCAAGACGGCGGTGATCCTCGACACCATCATCAACCAGAAGGCCGTCAACGCCACTGGCGACGAGTCGAAGAAGCTCTACTGCATCTATGTCGCGGTTGGGCAGAAGCGCTCCACCGTGGCTCAGCTCGTGAAGACGCTGGAGGAGAACGGCGCGCTCGAGTACTCGATCATCGTCGCCGCCACGGCCTCCGACCCGGCGCCGATGCAGTTCCTGGCGCCGTATACCGGCTGCACCATGGGCGAGTACTTCCGCGACAACGGCATGCACGCGGTCATCTTCTACGATGACCTCTCGAAGCAGGCCGTCGCCTATCGCCAGATGTCGCTGCTGCTGCGCCGCCCGCCGGGACGCGAGGCCTATCCGGGCGACGTCTTCTACCTGCACTCCCGCCTGCTGGAGCGGGCGGCGAAGATGAATGACGAGCACGGCGCGGGCAGCCTGACGGCCCTGCCGGTGATCGAGACGCAGGCGGGCGACGTCTCCGCCTACATCCCGACCAACGTCATCTCCATCACCGATGGCCAGATCTTCCTGGAGACGGAGCTCTTCTATAAGGGTATCCGGCCCGCGGTTAACGTCGGCCTCTCGGTCTCCCGCGTGGGTTCGGCGGCGCAGATCAAGGCGATGAAGCAGGTCGCCGGGCGCATCAAGCTGGAGCTGGCGCAGTACCGCGAGATGGCGGCCTTCGCCCAGTTCGCCTCCGACCTCGACGCCTCCACCCAGGCCCTGCTGGCGCGCGGCGCGCGGCTGACGGAACTGCTGAAGCAGCCGCAGTACAAGCCGATCCCGGTGGAGGAGCAGGTGGTCTCCATCTTCGCCGGCA
This sequence comes from uncultured Acetobacteraceae bacterium, assembly GCA_937930165.1. Lineage (GTDB taxonomy): Bacteria > Pseudomonadota > Alphaproteobacteria > Acetobacterales > Acetobacteraceae > CALGVL01. The sequence continues at coordinate 1,466 of CALGVL010000311.1, read as the reverse complement.
CCCGCGGCTATCTGGACAAGATCCCCGTCAACCAGGTGACCGAGTTCGAGCGGCGCATGCTGTCCGAGATGAAGGCCACCCGGCCGGAGATCCTGGAGGCGATCCGCACCGACCGCGAGATCAAGAAGGAGACCGAGGACAAGCTGGTCGCCTTCCTCGACGGCTTCGCCAAGTCCTTCGCGGCCTGATCGCGGGGCGGGGGGACCGGCAACCATGGCCAGCCTGAAGGACCTTCGTGGTCGCATCAACAGCGTGAAGTCCACGCGCAAGATCACGCAGGCGATGAAGATGGTCGCGGCGGCGAAGCTCCGCCGCGCCCAGGCGCAGGCCGAGGCCGCGCGGCCCTATGCGGAGCGTATGGAGGCGATCCTCGCCTCCCTCGGCGCCGCGGTCGCGACCTCGCCCAACGCGCCGCGCATGCTGGTCGGCACGGGGGATGAGCGGGTCCATCTGCTGGTCGTGGTCACCGCCGACCGCGGCCTGGCCGGGCCCTTCAACAGCAATGTCGGCCGCCTGGCCCGCACTCGCATCCGGGCGCTGGAGGCGGAAGGCAAGCAGGTGAAGCTGCTGGCGGTGGGCCGCAAAGGCGCGGCCTATCTGAAGCGCGAATTCGCCAGCCGCTTCGTTGGCGAGATCAATTTCGTCGGCAAGAAGCGCGTGGAGTTCAGCGACGCCGAGGCCATCGCCACCCGCATCACGGAGATGCTGGAAGGTGGCGAATTCGATGTCTGCACCCTGATCTGCAACCGCTTCCGCAGCATCATCAGCCAGATCCCGACCGAGCAGCGCCTGATCCCGGCGCCGCTGCCGGAGAGCGGAGGTGCGGCACCGGCCCGGAGCGGCCCGCAGGCCATGTACGAGTACGAGCCGGCGGAGGAGGAGATCCTCTCCACCCTGCTGCCGCGCAATCTCGCCATCCAGATCTATCGCGCGCTGCTTGAGAATGGGGCGGGCTTCTATGGCAGCCAGATGACGGCGATGGACAACGCCACCCGCAATGCCGGCGAGATGATCAACAAGCTGACGCTCAATTACAACCGCACGCGCCAGGCCAACATCACCAAGGAGCTGATCGAGATCATCTCCGGGGCCGAGGCCGTCTGAGGAGCTTGGAACCATGAAGAACAATGTCGGGCAGATCGCCCAGGTTCTCGGCGCGGTGGTGGACGTGCAGTTCCCGGGCGAGCTGCCGGCCATCCTGAACGCGCTGACCACGAAGGTCGGCGACAGCACGCTGGTGCTGGAGGTCGCGCAGCATCTCGGCGAGCGCACCGTGCGCTGCATCGCCATGGACAGCACCGACGGCCTGGTCCGCGGCCAGGAGGTGGTGGACACCGGTGCCGGCATCTCCGTGCCGGTCGGTCCCGGCACGCTGGGCCGCATCCTGAACGTCATCGGCCAGCCGGTGGACGAGCCCGGCCCGGTCCCGCACGAAGCGGCCTGGCCCATCCACCGCGCGGCGCCGC
>CALGVL010000310.1 GCA_937930165.1 uncultured Acetobacteraceae bacterium | reverse complement strand
CCTCGGGCGTCGCCAGCCGCAGGGTGAAGCCGAAGCGGGCCGCCGCCTGGATGAAGCTGCGCGCGACATTGTTGCCGTCGCCGACCCAGGCCACCACCTGGCCGGCGATCGGGCCGCGATGCTCCTCGAAGGTCAGGATGTCGGCCATGAGCTGGCAGGGATGCGAGATGTCGGTCAGCCCGTTGATGACCGGCACCGTCGCGTGCTCCGCCATCTCGCGGATGCGGCGCACGTCATGCGTCCGCATCATGATCGCATCCACATAGCGGGACAGGACCTTGGCGGTGTCGCTGACAGTCTCGCCGCGCGAGGACTGCATGTCCCGCGCGTAGAGCATGACCACCTCGCCGCCCAATTGGCGGATGCCGACCTCGAAGGAGACGCGGGTGCGGGTGGAGGGCTTCTCGAAGATCAGCGCCACCGTCTTGCCGGCCAGCGGCTTGCCGTTCACCTGGCCGCGCTTGGTCTGCGCCGCCAGGTCGAGCATCCGGCGCAGGGTCGCCGGCTCGAAATCCATCAATTCCAGGAAATGGCGCGGGGGGGTGTTCCCCCCCGCCGGTGTCTGCACGGCCGCGAGCGCGTTCATTGCGCGGCATCCTTCGCGTTCGAGGGGGTCAGGCGCAGGCAGGCGCGGTCGAGCAGCCGCACCGCCTCATCCGCCTCTTCCTCGGTGATGATGAGCGGCGGCGCGACGCGCAGCACGTTCTGCCCCGCCGCCACGGTCAGCAGCCCCTCCGCCACCGCGGCGGCCTGCATGTCTGTGTTGGAGACCTCCGGCTTCAGCTTCAGGCCGAGCAGCAGGCCGGCGCCCTGCACGCCCTCCACCACCGCCGGGTGGCGCTCCTTCAGCCCCAGCAGCCCGCGCCAGAGATGCCGGGCCACGCGGTCCACCTGATCGAGGAAGCCGGGGGCCAGGATCACGTCCAGCACGGCATTGCCGGCGGCGCAGGCCAGCGGGTTGCCGCCGAAGGTGCTGCCATGGGTGCCGGGCTTCAGGTACTGCGCCACCTTCTCCTTCGCCAGGATGGCGCCGAGCGGGAAGCCGCCGCCGATGCCCTTGGCCGAGGACATCACATCCGGCTCGATCCCCGCCCATTGATGCGCCCAGAGCTTGCCGGAGCGCCCCATGCCGGTCTGCACCTCATCGAGGGCCAGCAGCAGGCCGAATTCGTCGCAGGCGCGGCGGAGTTCGCGCAGGAAGTCCAGGCTGGCCGGGCGGACGCCGCCCTCGCCCTGGACCGGCTCGATCATGATGCCGGCGGTGCGCTCGGTGATGGCGGCGCGGACGGCGTTCATGTTGCCGAAGGGGATGTGGTCGAAACCGTCCACCGGCGGGCCGAAGCCGGCCAGGTACTTCTCATTGCCGGTGGCGGCGAGCGTCGCCAGGGTTCGGCCATGGAAGGCGCCCTCGAAGCAGATCATCCGGAAGCGTTCCGGATGGCCGTTCTCCGCATGGTATTTGCGGACGGCCTTGATCATGCCTTCGTTGGCCTCCGCACCCGAATTGCAGAAGAAGACCGAGTCCGCGAAGGAGGTCTCCACCAGCCGCGCCGCCAGCCTCTCGGCCTCGGGGATGCGGTACAGGTTGGAGACATGCATGACCTTCGCCGCCTGCTCGGCGATGGTTTTCACCAGATGCGGGTTGTTGTGGCCGATGCTGCTGGTGGCGATGCCGGCGCCGAAATCCAGGAATCGTCGCCCATCCACCGTCCACAGCCAGGCACCCTCGCCCCGCTCGAAAGCGAGGTCGGCGCGGTTGTAGGTGGGCATCAGGGCGGGGATCACTGGGGATGCTCTCCAGACTTCCCCCGCGCCCGCGACCGCCGCGGACGCTTCCGGGGGAAGCCGCGGATTTGGCCGGAAATCCCCCGCCCCGTCAAACCCGGTCAATGGAAAATTATGCGCCCCGGCGCGGAGGGCGCCGGGGCGGCCGGAGAGGGGGCTCAGCCCTTGTTCGCGCCGGTACCGTCGTAGCTGAAGGGCGGCAGGCCGTTCAGGCTGTCCTTGGTGGCGCCGGGCAGCGTCCAGCGGTTGTTCTGGGCGTTCATCTGCAGCCGGTCATAGGGCACCGCCACCAGCCGGGAGCCGATGCCAAGAAAGCCGCCCACCGAGATCACCGCCACCGGCTCACCGCTCCCGCCCGGCGGGATCAGGATGTCGTCCACCTCGCCGATGCTCTCGTTGTTCTCGTTGTAGACGGTGCTGCCGATCACCTTGCTGGCCCGGCGGTTGTTGCGCAGGGAGTTGCTGTCCACCGCCATGGTCGGGCTGGTGGCGCCGGTCCGGTTGTTCTGGGTCTCGTTCTCTGGACGCGCGCCGCTCATGTTGGTGCCGAGGGCGCGGTCGGCGGCGCGGCCAGCGGCGGTGCCGGGCGGGTTGCCGGGGGTGCCGTCCGCCGGCGTGCGGTTGCCGGTCACGCTGTCCGCAGCCCGCTGGGTGGCGGTGCTGGGCGGGTTGCCCGGGGTGCCATCCGGCGCGTTTGAGGTGTTCTGTCCCTGGGTCAGCGTGCCGCCGGAGGCGTCACGGTTCTGCGCCGTGGCGCCACTGCCGGCCGGCGCGGCCTGGCTGGCCTGGGGGGTGGTGGCGCTGCCGGCGCTGCCGCTCTGCTGGGCAAAGGCGAGGACCGGCAGGGCAAGGAAGCCGGCGGCGGCCGTCATGGCAAGCAGGCTCTGGCGCGTCGTCATCGGGGGCATGACCTCCTGTATCGTGCGTCCCGGCAGGGGGGCCGGGTCAGACCGGTAACAACGTCCCCCAAGGACGGCGGTTTGCCGGCCCGGAAACCGCCTTGCTCGAATGCGCCTTGTTCCGGGCGGCCGGCTCACGGCTCCGGGCCATGCGGCCCTGCGCCGGCCGGGCGCCTTATTCCGGGTCGCCCGTCTCCGGCTGCAGCCCGGCGGCGCGGATGCCGGCCACGGCGCAGACCTCGTCCTGGGCCGAGACGTCGCCGCTGATGCCGACCGCGCCCAGGATCACCCCCGCGGCGTCGCAGGCCAGTACCCCGCCCTGCACCGGCACCGCCCGGCCGCCGGAAAGGTCCGAGAGCGCATTCATGAAGCCCTGCATGGACTGCGCCCGCCGCGCCAGCTCCCGCCCGCCGAGGCCGAGGGAGAGCGCGCCGAAGGCCTTGCCGAGCGCGATCTCGGGCCGCAGCAGGCTGCTGCCGTCCTCCCGCTGCATGGCCTTCACTTGGCCGCCGGCGTCCAGCACCACCACGGTCAGCGGCAGCAGGTTCAGCTCCCGCCCCTTGGCCAGGGCGGCCTGCACGATCGTATTCGCCTGCGCGAGCGTCAGGCCGTTGGTGGGATAGCGGGCCATGCGCGGATCTCCTCCTCTCCTCTGGAACGGCACGGTCCTGATGCCCGATCAGGCGCGCAGCCGCCAGCCCCGCCGCAGCAGTTCGAGCGCCAGCAGCCAGAGCCCCAGCGCCACCGCAGCAAGCCCGAGCAGGCCGAGCCAGGGCCGGCCCTCCGCATGGCCGGTCAGCCCGGCACGGAAGCCGTCAATCATCCAGAACAGCGGGTCGGCATGGGCCAGCAGGCGCAGCGGCTCCGGCAGACGCTCGACCGAGTAGAATGTGCCGGAGAGGAAGGCGAGGGGCGTGACCAGGAAATTCGTCACCGTCGCCAGATGGTCCATCTTCTCCGCCCAGAGCCCGGCCAGCAGGCCGAGCAGCCCGAGCACCGCCGCGGCCAGCACCGCCACCGCCAGCGCCAGCAGCGGATCCGGCAGCGGGAAGCGGGCGAGGGGCCACATCACCGCCAGGCAGATGCCGCCCACCAGCAGCCCGCGCGCCACAGAGCCGGCCAGCAGCCCGCCCAGCAGCGCCGCCGGCGGCAGCGGCGCCATCAGCAGGTCCACGATGTTCCCCTGCATCTTGGCGATGAGCAGGGAGGAGGAGACATTGGCGAAGGCGTTCTGCGCCAGCGCCATCATCACCAGCCCGGCGCCGAGGAATTGCACGAAGGGCGTGCCGCCGACCGCGTGCCCCGGCCTGTCCAGCGCCAGGACGAAGACGCCGAGGAAGAGCATCGTGGTGACCACCGGCGCCCCCAGGGTCTGCGCCCAGACCTTCAGGAAGCGGCGGATCTCCCGCCCCGCCAGTGCCCGGAAGCCGGGCCAGGGGGAGAAGCGGTCGGGTTCGCCCATCCGCGGCGCGGCCTGCGCCGTCTCGGGCCGGATCTGGAGGTTCATTCGGTGCGGCTGTTTGGGTGCGGGCGGCGGACCATGCCAGACTGGCGGCATGGCACAAGACCGGACCCATCGCGGCCCGCGCCAGCCACCCGCCGCCGGGCCGGTGCCCTCCGAGGCGCTGCTGCATGAGGCCGCGCTGAACCACCTGGCCCGCTTCGCCGCGACCGAGGCCGGGCTGCGCCGCGTGCTCTCCCGCCGGGTGGACCGCTGGGCCCGCCGCGCCGGGGCCGAGGGCGCCGAGCCCGCGACCGTCGCGCA
>CALGVL010000309.1 GCA_937930165.1 uncultured Acetobacteraceae bacterium | reverse complement strand
ATGCGGCTTGTCCAGCAGGGGGATGCGGGTCAGCCATTTCTGGCTCAGCGAGCCGGGCCAGCCCGGCACCAGCAGCCGCACCGGGGCGCCGTGCACATGCGGGATGGGCTGGCCGTTCATGCGCAGCGCAACCAGCGTGTTCTCGTCCAGCGCCTTCTCGATCCGCATGCCGCGGCTGATCGCCGCCCGGTTGGGATCGCCGGAGAGGTGCGGGTCGGCGCCGAAATGCCCGGTGTATTTCGCGCTGTCCTTCATCCCTGCGGCGGCGAGCAGGTCGCGCAGCCGCACCCCGGTCCATTCGGCGCAGGAGATGGCGCCGTTGCCCCACTGGTTGCCGCGGGTCGCCGGGCTGAAGGCGCTGCGGCCGTTGCCGCCGCACTCCATCTGCAGCCGGCGCGTCACCAGCGGGAAGCGGCTCTCGATCTCGCCCAGGGTGAGTTCGAGCGGCGTGTTCACCTCGCCGTCGATGCGCAGCTTCCAGCTCCGCGGGTCGCCGGCGAAGGGTTCCGGGATCTGGCCGTTCATGCGGATGAAGAATTTGTCGGCCGGCGTCACCTCGTCATCGAGCATGTGCTCGGGCGTCTCAGCCACCAGCGGCCGCTCGCCGAGGATCACCAGCGGCGCCTTGCCCTCCATGCGCAGGAGATTAGGCTGGCCATCGCCGCCCGCCGCCGCGCCCTGGGCCAGCGCTGCCGGCAGCAGGCCGCTCGGCATGCGCCCGGCGAAGGGGATCGCGCCGCCCACCGCGGCGCCCATCGCCGCCAGGGCCGCGCCCTTCAGCGCGCCGCGCCGGTTCCAGACCAGCGCATCCGCCCGCTCCGGATCATCCCGGTAGAGTTCCTGCAGGCCGCGTTCCGGCCGGCCGATCCTTCCCTTCACGTCCATTCCCTCCCGGCGAATGGCATCCCCCTGGGCTCAGCCCAGGCAGATGCGCTGTGGCAGTCGTGCTTCAGCGATGTGTTGTTGCGACGGGACGCGGCGCGGCCCGGCGCGGACCTGGCGCTCCGCAGCGAGGGCGATGCCGCGCAGCTCGGCCCGCTGCATCCCGGCGGTCACGGCATAGGCCCAGCCCCGGTCGGACCAGTAATAGGTCAGCAGCCCGCCGGGCTGGTCGGCGCATTGCAGCCTGGCCGCCGGCAGATCCGGCGCCGGGCGCAGGTAGAAGGAGAGCTGCGCCCCGCCATCCCCCACATACAGCACCATGGCGCCCAGCCCCTCCGCCGAGGGCAGCAGGTGCCCATCCGCCGGCAGGAAGCCTGCCTCCGACAGGTCCGGCACCACGACCGGCGCGCCGAGCCGCCGCGTCAGCCACTCGGCCAGGTCCTCGCGGTCCCCGCCGGCCGGCAGGATCGCGCGGCGCGGTGCGGCGGCGAGGATCCGGTGCGCCTGCGCCGCCTCGGCCATGGGCGGCAGCGAGGGCGGCCCGCCCTCCCAGCCGCCGCGCGCCATCCAGCCGGCCCCGGCGCCGGCCAGCGCCAGCAGCACCGCCGCCGCCGCCGCACGGAACTGCCGCCAGCGCCGCTGGCGCAGCCCGGCGCGCAGATGCGCGACACGCAGCCGGGCCGGGATCGGTTCCGCCGCCTTGGCATCGAGGGCGGCGCGGAGCGCGTCGCGCTGCTCGATGAAGGCGCGGACCCGGGCGGCCGCCTCGGGGTGCTCCTCCAGGTAGCGGCGGACCAAGCCGAGGCGGGCAGCGTCCAGCCGCTCGTCCACATAGGCCTGCAGGTCGTCCTCGCCGATCGGCGCCAGGGTGCCGGGCATCGGCCTAGCCCACCGCGCGCAGGGCCACCGGCCTGGCCGGGGCGCTGCCTTCCATTTGCCGCCGCAGGCGCTCGCGGCCGCGGCTCAGGCGCGACATCACCGTGCCGACCGGCACATCCATGACGCGCGCCGCCTCCTCGTAGCCGAGCCCCTCGACGCCGACCAGCAGCATCGTGATGCGCTGCTCCTCGGGCAGGGCGTCGAGGTGGCACAGCACCTGGGAGAGCTGCACCACCGCCTCGGGCGCCTGCGGGTTGGTCGCCTGGTCCGCCACGCCGGCCAGGTCGCCGAGCAGGCGTGACCGCCGCGCGTCGCGGCGCCGGCCACTGACATAGGCGTGGTGCAGGATCGCGAACAGCCATGCCTTCAGGTCGCCATCGGGCCGCCGCAGGTGCCAGTGGCCCAGCGCGCGCTCCAGGCAGTCCTGCACCAGGTCGTCCGCCGCGTGCTGGTCGCGCAGCAAGGACCAGGCGAACCGGCGCAGCGCCGGGATCATGGCCTCGATGCGCGCATCCCGCTCCGTCAACTGTCCCGTTCTCCTCGCACCCGCACCGTGGCGGACGGCCGGCCGGTGCGCTTCCTTGGTTATGTGACGCCCAGCCATACCGGATTATTCCCGGGGCAGAGCCGGAAAGGGATGCGGGGCGCAGGAAGGCCGGGTTGCGGCGCGCCGGAACCGGCGCGAAGGCCAGAAATGCCGAGGGGTGCGGACAGGGGCAGGGAATGTTGGCGGCGCTGCTTGCCCTGCGGAGCCGCTACCAGCGCCGTTCGGGCTACAGCCCGCTGATGGGCCCGCGTGCGAGCCCTGTCATATCCACCGGCCGAGCTTCATCCCCGAACGGGAACGCCACCGATGACCATGACCCAGAGATAGATGGAATTGCTCGCCGGGGGCCAGCCCTGAAGCCTGCCGCCGTTCATGGCCGTGCTGGTTGCCGCCCAACATGCACGGTGCGATGCCCTGAGCACCGGCTGGCGGCAGCGCGGGGTGGATCGCCCAATGCTGGAGGGGCCGCCCGGCGGCCGCCCCTCCGCTCATCCGGTGGGTCAGCGCCCGCTACCCGAGCCGCCACCCGCGCCCGTGCCGGACATGCCGGTGGGGCCGCTGCCCGTGCCCGAGCGGGTGCCGCCACTGCCCACGCTGCCGCCGCCCGCCGCGCCCGTGCCCGTGCCGGCATCGCTGCCGCTGCCAGTCCCGCTGCGGCCGGCACCCTTGCCGAGGGCATCGGGATGCTCCGTGCCCAGGAAGCTGCCGGAAGCGCCCCCGCCGGGGCCACTGGTCGTGCCGCGCGTGCCGCCGGAGCTGGCCGCGCTGCCACTCCCCATGCCGCCGGAGGTACCGCCCGTGCTGCCGCCAGTACTCTGGGCCAGCGCCTCGCCGCCCGCGAAGGCAAGCGCCGCAGCCAAAGCGGATGCCGCCACCAAAGCCTTGATCCGCATATCCTGTCCTTCCTTGCTTCCGATCGGCGCCACTGCGGCCGGCCTGGCCGGCCGTCGGGCGTCCCGAGGGAAAGCCAGGCAGGGCACAGGGTTGCATCGGCTTGGGAATCGGCCCTGCAGTCCGCCCCCTCCCAATCCTGGCGAACGTGCCGGGGACCATCGGGCCACTCCGGTCGGGTGCAATCCCCTGGTATCGGCGCGCAGGTTCCTGCCCGAATCCGGATCCCGGTGGCAGATCCGCAGCCCTGAACCGGGCCGAAACCCGCATCCCGGATGAATGTTCAATCCGGGGCAGGGACCCGGGCTTCCATCGGCGGACCGCGGTGCCCTCCGCCCGGACCGACAGGAGAGGCAAGCCATGCCCGATGCCATCTACCCGCAGCCGACACGCGAACTGGCGCAGAAGCGGCGTGCGCTCGCGCCCGCGCCCCAGGCGGCCTTCGACGCCTTCGGCCGGGCGGTGTTCGAGGACGGCGCCCTGCCGGCGAGGATGAAGCAGATCATCGCCGTGGCCGTCGCGCATGTCACCCAATGCCCCTATTGCATCAGGGGCCATACCAAGGCGGCGCTGCGCGCCGGCGCGACCCCGGAGGAGCTGACGGAGGCGATCTGGGTGGCGGCCGAGATGCGGGCTGGCGGGGCCTATGCGCATTCCGCCCTGATGCTCGCCACCATCGAGGAGGAGCAGGCGAAGCGCCCCGCCGGGACGGGGACCTAGGCCCGGCCCTGACCGGGGGGCGGCTGCCTCCCCAGATCATCCGGGCTGCGGCGGCCCTTGGGCCGCGTGAAGCCTGCCGGTGCGTCAGGGGATCGCGCGCGTCGCCCGCGCCTCATCGGCATGGATAGCGGCCGGAGTAACGCCCGGCCCGCAGCGCCGGCCGGCCTGGCCCGGTGTTGCCGATCTGCCACCTCGGCCTGTTCCTTACGGGCGGCTGGATGCGCAGGGAACCCTCCCGACGTTATCGGCATTATGGTTTGTGCGACGCAATACGGCGCTTGCGCTTCGGCGTCGCCCGGACTATTAGCGCGCGCAGCAGCAACCCGGCATTGCCGAGTTGCCTGCTTTCTTGGACGTTTCCTCCCTAAACTCGGCGGCACCTCACGGTGCCGCCTCTTTTTTTGCCTGCGCAGGAGGACGCGGCATAAGGCTTGTGTCATGTTTCGCGAGGCGCGGTCAACGCGTTTCGAAGTTTCAAGCCGCGGGCCGCTGCAATTTCAATTTTGCCGGGAAGAATTTTCTCTCAAACTCCACCGATGCGTGCATGCCCTTGCCCGGCATCCGCAGGCACCGGACGGCCGTGGCAGGAAAAGCACCGGTAGCCGCCCCTGGCGGCGCAGGCATCGTCGGGTAAGGAAAGGGATTCCGCGGCCAGAGGCCGCCGCCATCCTTCCGCAAAGGCCCGGAAGGATGGTGGGTGCGGCAGGGATTGAACCTGCGACCCCCGCCGTGTGAAGGCGATGCTCTCCCGCTGAGCTACGCACCCGAGGGGGCGGACGGATAGGGCCCGCGCCCGGCGCTGTCAAGCGCGCGGCGCGGCCGCAGCGAGACGGCCTGCGCCCTGGGGCCGCCCCTCGCAGAAGGAGATGCGGCCCGTTGTGGCGGGCCCCACAGCCCCGCCCCCGGCGCCTGCCTAGGCTGCCCTCCGGCACCATCCCGGAGCGGACCATGCCACTGGATGCAGGCTTCAGCCCCGTCTTCCGCACGCATCTCGAGCTGTGGCGCGAGAATGGCGGCCGCATCCCCTGGTGCGGGCCGGCCGCCCTCGCCCTGGCCACCGGCCTCTCCCATGCCGAAGCCTGCGCCCTGCTGCGGCAGGTAAGCCCGGCGCACTACCCGGCAGGAACCGAGATCGTCACGAGCTGGTGGCGCGACCTGGTGGAAGCCCTGCACCGCACCGGCACCGCCTGCGAACCGCTGGACATCCCGGCGGACACGGCGTGGGGAGGCACCAGCCTCGCCCGCCTCGTCCGGCGCGGGCTGGAGCCGGGCTGGTACCTGCTGCGCGTGACCGACCATTTCCTGCTGCTGCATGTGCGGCTCGGCGGCCTCGCGCTGGTGCATGACAACCGGCATACGGCGGTGCCGGTCTCCCCGCTGGCCTTCGGGCGCCGGCGCGTGACCCATGCCGTCCGGCTGCACGGCGCGCCCGGCCTGCCCGGCGGCCCGAATGTCCGTCCCCGGACTCATGGAGAACGGGCGAGCCTGCGGAGCAGCGGCGTGACGGAGGCGATGTAGCGGGCTCGACCGTGCGCGCCTGCTCGATCAGGCCCAGGTAGGCGATGGGGCGTCCTTTGCCGCCAGGCTCCGAGCGCACTACCCTTGGCCCGAGGGTGACCGTAGCGGGAACCCTACCCCCACCCTGCTTCGTGCCGGTGGGATCGGGCCGCTCTTGAATGCGGTCGCCCTCATTCTCTGCCGCCCTGTCCATATCGCGCGCGAGGAAAGCCTCGGCGCATCCCCGAAGGCGCCGCCCAGCGTCGGGCCGCACCGGCAGCTTGCCCGATACTGCAGCCACGATGCCGCTGCCGGCTGGTCCACCGCAGGCAGGGGCCGCAGGCACTCGGAAACGGAAACGAAGCTCGCTCCGGTCCCATTGCGGGACAGCCGCTGGGCGGCCGCGCTATTCTACGCGGATCTCCAGCGAGGCCGTCGCCATCCGGGCGCCGGCAATGCCCGCGAAGACGGCGTCGAGATCGGCAGCCAGCCGGTCCGGCAGCCGCGCCCCGGCGGGGTCGAGCAGCGCATGCGGCAGTTCCGGGGAAATGTCGCGGTCCGCCAGCCAGCAGCGGATCCGCTCCACCCCCGGCGGGCCGGCCCGCAGCCCGGCGCTGCGGCGCGGACCGGGGATGGTGGCGGGCATCGCGGCCGGCAGCCGCGCGCCGTCGATGGCGCCTGCCGGGAAGACCGGCACCGCCCTGCCGTCGCCCCGCACCGAGACGCAGTACAGCCAGCCATCGGTCGAGGACACCGCCGTGAGCCGCACCGGCTCGCCGGGCCGCCAGACGCGGTCCC
>CALGVL010000308.1 GCA_937930165.1 uncultured Acetobacteraceae bacterium | reverse complement strand
CCCATGCATCTCCAGCCCCTGCTCCGCCTGGAAGCGCCGCACCGCACTGACGAGCGCCTCGTCATAGACCGGGTCGTCGCGGCGGGCGGCGGCGACCGCGGGGTCGCTCACCGCCAGCCGGGCGCGCAGGGCTGGCACCCGGACCGGATCAGTGGAGCCGGGTTCCAGCGTCTCGTTCGGATTGCCGGGGACGGCCGGGAAGCCCCCCGCAGCCACCCGCGCCCGGGCGGTGGCCAGAGCCGCCTTGAGCGCCGCGGCATCGGGCGGCAGCAGGGCGGCGCGGCTGATCACCGCCGCGGGATCCGCCGCGGTGCTGAGCTCCGCAAGCCAAGGGCCAAGGGGGAGTGCGGCGATGTCGCGGCGCAGATCGGCCCGGCGCGGCAATTCCCGCACCTTGCCATGCAGCAGATCGGTCAGGGCGAGCACTGCGGCCCGCATCAGCCCGGCCTGCCACGCGGCCGGGTCCCGTTCGGCCAGCGAATCGGGGGGGATGCGATAGTCGCTTGGGTCGAGCCCGTCCTCATCCAGCCGGCGCAGCCGGTCCGCCAGGCGGTGCAGCGCCTCCGCCGGCATGGCCGGCGCCGCCGTGGCGGCGAGGCTCTGGGGGGGAGATGCCAGGGTCCGGCCCGGCAGGGCGGCTAGGGTGCCAAGAAGGGCAAGGGCAAGAATCGAGCGCACGGAACGGTGATACCGCCCACCCGCCACAACCGCCAAGCCTTGCGGTCCCGGACCGGTTTGGTTTCGATCAACAGCTCACCGGACGCCCGGGGCCGACAGCTCCCGCCCTGCCGGATCGCCATGCGCCGCCCTGAACGGCGGCACTCCGCCGGGATGGCGCCGAATTCGCCGGTCGCATGCCCGGCACGGGACACTGCTGCGCCGTCCCGCACCGGGCCTTGCGGTTGACCTTGCGGTCCATCCCGCGCGAGCCTGCCCCGCAGCCAGACGGGAGGCCACGCCATGACCCCACTCGACCGCGCCGACGGGCTGCCACGTAACAGCGATCTCGACGCCGCCCTGGCCGAGGCGCACGAGGCCTATGCCGCCCGCCGCCCCCGCAGCGCTGAAATCCACGCCCGCGCGCGGGAGGTGATGCCGGGTGGCAACACCCGCACCGTGCTGTTCTACACCCCCTTCCCTACCGCCATGGTGCGCGGCGAGGGCTGCCGGCTGTGGGATGCCGATGGGAACGAGTATCTCGACCTGCTTGGCGAATACACCGCTGGCCTGTTCGGCCACTCGGAGCCACGCATACTGAATGCCGTGCAGGCGGCCATGGCGCGGGGCATCAACCTGGCGGCGGTCGGAGAGAATGAGCAGAGGCTTGCCGCGCTGCTCTGCGGACGCTTTCCCTCGGTGGAGATGGTGCGCTTCACCAACAGCGGCACCGAGGCGAATCTGATGGCGCTGGCCGCGGCGCGCGCCTTCACCGGCCGCAGCACCACCATGGTGATGCGCGGCGGCTACCATGGCGGCGTGCTGACCTTCGCCAGCGAGCGGAACCCGGTGAATGTGCCGATCCCCCTCGCCTTCACCGACTACAATGACCCGGAGGCGGCGCGGCGCGACATCCTGGCAGCCGGCGACAGCCTGGCAGCGGTGCTGGTGGAACCGATGCTCGGCTCCGGCGGCTGCATCCCGGCGAGTCGGGAATTTCTGGCCGCGCTGCGCGAGGCGACGCAGCAGACCGGCGCGGTGCTGATCTTCGACGAGGTGATGACCAGCCGCCATTCCGCCGGCGGACTGCAGGCGCGGCTCGGCATCACGCCGGACATGACGACGCTTGGGAAATACATCGCTGGCGGGATGAGCTTCGGCGCCTTCGGCGGCCGGCGCGAGATCATGGAAGTGTTCGATGGCCACCGGCCCGGCGCCATGCCGCATGCCGGCACCTTCAACAACAACGTGCTCTCCATGGCCGCGGGCTGCGTCGCGATGGGGGAGATCTTCGACGGTGCCATGGCCGAGGCGCTGTTCGCGCGGGGCGAGGCGCTGCGGCTGGCCCTGAACGGCGCCTGCACCCGTGCCGGGGTGGCGATGCAGTTCACCGGCGCCGGCTCCATGCTCAACGTGCATTTCCGCCGCGACGCCATCACTGCGCCCTATGCGGCGAGCGAGGCGGAGAACAAGCTTCGGGAGCTGTTCTTCTTCGACATGCTCGCCGCCGGCATCTATCTGGCCCGCCGCGGCATGGTCGCGCTTAGCCTGCCGGTGACGGACGCGGACTGCGCACGCTATGTCGCGGCGGTGGAGGAATTCATCAGCGCGCGGCGGCCGTTGCTGGGGGCGGCCTGACTACCGCCCGCCACCCACCGGCAGGCAGGCGCCGCTGACATAGCTGGCGGCGTCGGAGAGCAGCCACAGCACGGCTTCCGCCACCTCCTCCGCTGTGCCGCCGCGGCCCATGGGCACGCCTGCGCTCAGGCGGGCGACGCGGTCGGGGAAGCCAGCGGCGGCGTGAATTTCGGTTTCGATCAGGCCGGGGTTGACGGCATTCACCCGGATGCCCTCCGCCCCGACCTCCTTGGCCAGGCCGATGGTCAGCGTGTCCACCGCGCCCTTGCTGGCGGCGTAATGGATCCACTCACCAGACCCGCCAAGCTGCGAGGCGCGGGAGGAGATGTTGACGATCGCCCCGCCGCGCCCGCCGCGCGCCGTGGACATGCGCCGCACCGCCTCCCGCGAGCAGGCGGCCAGGCCGACCACATTGGTGCGCAGCACTTGCTCCCACACCTCGTCCGGCGTGTCGGCCAGGCGGCCGGCGGCGCCGGTGATTCCGGCATTGTTCACCAGCGCATCCAGCCGGCCGAACTGCTCGTCGATGGCAGCGAAGCAGCGCGCCCGCGCCGCCGGATCCGCCACATCAGCCTGAATCACCAGCACCCTGGCGCCGGCCTCCCGCGCCGCGGCGGCGGTCGCCTCGGCTCGCGCCGCATCCCCGCGATAGGTCAGGCAAACATCATAGCCGCGTGCCGCCGCCAGTCGCACGACCGCGGCGCCGATACCGCGGCCGCCGCCTGTCACCAGCATGACGCGCCGTTCCGTGCCATCCGTCATGGCAATCCCTCCCTCATCCATTGCGCACAGCCTGCCCCGGCTTCGTGGCGCTGTCATCCCGGCCAGCGCTGAGGCACCATCCGCCGGCAAGGATCAAGGAGGGGACATGTTCAGGACCGACCTCTTCGCCGGCAGCCGCGTGCTGGTGACCGGCGGCGGCACCGGCCTTGGCCGGATGATGGCGGAACGCCTGCTCGGCCTCGGCGCCGCGGTGGAAATCTGGGGGCGGCGCGGCCCGGTGCTGGAGGAGGCGGCAGCGGCCATGAACGCCGCCCATCCCGGCATGGCGGCCTGGCGCGTGGTGGACATCAAGGATCCGGAGGCGGTGGAGCAGGCCGTCGCCGCCGCCTGGGCGGAGGGCCGGCCTTATACGCATCTCATCAACAACGCCGCCGGCAATTTCGTGAGCCGGACGGAGGATCTCTCGCCCCGCGCCTTCCACGCCATCGCCGATATCGTCTTTCATGGCAGCTTCCAGGTGACGCAATCGGTCGGCAAGCGCTGGATCAAGGAAGGTAAGGGCGGTCATGCGGTGGTCTCCATCGTCGTCACCTGGGTCCGCACGGGCAGCCCCTTCGTCGTGCCCTCCGCCATGTCCAAGGCGGGGATCGACGCCATGACCAAATCGCTGGCGGTGGAGTGGGGACGCTATGGCATTCGCCTGAATGCGATTGCGCCAGGCACCATCCCGACGGAGGGCATGTATGCGCGGCTGCGCCCGGGCGATGCCGATCCTACCGCCAAGGCCGCCGCCGCGAACCCGATGGGCCGGGTCGGCACTGCCGAGGATATCGGCAACCTCGCCGCCTTCCTGCTCGCGCCAAGCTGGGTGAATGGCGAAACCATCGCGCTGGATGGCGGCGGCTGGATGGTGGGCGGCGGCTTCCGCGACCTCTTCGCCTGGGGCGATGCGGAATGGCAGGCGGCGCGCGAACGCATCCGGGCGCGCAACGAAGCGGATCGGTCGCAACGCGGGACGAACAAGCCGGCGTGAACCGGCAAGCGGACCGAAAGGCTTGCACGGCTCCGGAATCCGGGGAGAGCATGGGCTGCAACCGGCATGAAGCCGGACGGAGGACGCCATGGAATTCGGCTATTTCGCCATGCCCTCTCACCCGCCGGAGCGTGGCCTGAAGGCGGGCCATGACTGGGATCTGCAGGTCCTGCGCTGGCTCGACGAACTCGGCTACAGCGAGGCCTGGATCGGCGAGCACCATACCGCGCCCTGGGAGCCGCACCCCTCCCCCGACCTGCTGGTTGCGCAGGCCTTGCAGGAGACGAAGCGCATCCGCCTTGGCCCCGGTGGCTTCCTGCTGCCCTACCATCATCCAGCGGAGCTGGCGAACCGGGTGGCGATGCTGGACCATCTGTCCGAAGGCCGGCTGAATTTCGGCGTCGCCGCCAGCGGCCTACCGAGCGACTGGAAGATGTTCAATGTGGACGGGATGTCCGGCGCCAATCGCGACATGACGCGCGAGGCGCTGGACATCATCCTACGCCTCTGGACCGAGGAGGAGCCCTTCCACTACGAAGGCAAATTCTGGAAGGTGGACAAGCCGGAGACGATGTTCGGCTTCCTCAAGCCGCATATCAAACCCTTGCAGCAGCCACATCCGCCGATCGGCGTCGCCGGCCTTTCCAAGAATTCCGACACGCTCAAGCTGGCCGGCGAGCGTGGCTTCCTGCCGATGAGCCTGAACCTGAACCCGGCCTATGTCGCCAGCCATTGGGAGAGCGTGGAGATCGGCGCGAAGCGCACCGGCCGCACGCCGCATCGCAAGGACTGGCGCCTGGTGCGCGAGGTCTTCGTGGCGGAGACGGATGAGGAAGCCTGGCGGCTCTCCGTCGGCTCCATGATGGGCCGGATGATGAGCGAGTATTTCCTGCCGCTGCTGTCCAATTTCGGCTTCAAGGACTACCTGAAACACAGCCCGGACGTGCCGGACAGCGAGGTGACGGTGGAATATTGCGCCCGGCACAATTGGCTGGTCGGCTCCCCCGCCACCGTGGCCGAGAAGCTGGAGCGCATCTATCACGAGGTCGGCGGTTTCGGGCAGCTCCTGGTCTTCGGCTTCGACTATGCGGAGAATCCGGAGGCCTGGCGCACCTCGCTCGGCCTGCTGGCGGAGGAGGTCCTGCCCCGGGTCCGGCACCTGGTGCCGCCGCCTGGAACAGCCGCCGCCGAGTAAGCGGGAGCCGGTTCCGTTCCGGGGGATGCAGAACCCGCGGCGCTGCGCCATCTTAAGGCGATGATGCAGCCGCCGCGGATCCCATGACACATTTCCGGTCCCTCTACCATCACGGCTTCGCCCGCATTGCCGCCTGCACCATGCGGACGGCGCTGGCCGATCCGGCAGCGAATGCCGCCTCCATCCTGCGCCTGGCGCGCGAATGCCACGACCGAGGCGCCGTGCTGGCCGCCTTCCCGGAACTGGCCCTCTCCGGCTACTCGATCGAGGACCTTCTGCTGCAGGACACGCTGTTCGATGCCGTGGAGCAGGCGGCTGGGACCATCATCGAAGCCTCGCGCGAATTACGGCCGCTATTGCTGTTCGGCGCGCCGCTGCGGCATGCGGGGCGGCTCTACAATTGCGCGCTTGCCGTGCATCGCGGCCGGCTGCTGGGCGTGGTGCCAAAGGCGCATCTGCCGAACTACCGGGAATTCTATGAGCGCCGCCATTTCGCCAGCGGCGACGGCGCCCCGGTGGATGAGGCGCAGGTCGGCCGGCACAGCGCGCCCTTCGGCACGGATCTGCTCTTCGCCGCGGAGGATGTGCCGGGCCTCGTGGTCCATACGGAGATCTGCGAAGATTTCTGGGTGCCCATCCCGCCAAGCGCCGAGGCGGCCCTTGCCGGCGCCACGGTAGATCGGAAGAGCACACGTCTGAACTC
>CALGVL010000307.1 GCA_937930165.1 uncultured Acetobacteraceae bacterium | reverse complement strand
CGCCCGCCGCGTCATCGGGGAAGCCGGTCAGGCTGTCGCGCTGCGCGGGAGCGGCAGCCGGGATGGGCGTCTCCCGCAGTCCGGCGCCGCCCTCCGTGCCCAGCAGCAGGCCGAAGCGCCGCACCTGCCAGACGATGCGCTCGAACAGCGTGGTGGCGCGCAGCAGCAGCTCCTGCTCCGCATAGGCTTGCCTGCCCTCGGCCTGCGCGGCGCGCCGGCGCAGGTCGCGCATCATCTCTCCCCGGTCCGCCGCCAGCTCCAGCAGGAGGGCGACATCCTCCGGCGCACCACCCGCCGCATCGCCGAGCTGCAGCAGCAGGTGATGCGCGGCCTCGCACAGCCGGGCCAGCAGATCCTGCAGTTCCGCACCCGGCAGGCTGCGCGCCGCGGCGATGGCGGTGGCGAATTCGTCCAGGCTCTCGCGCAGGTCCTGCAGCAGCCGGTTCCGCCCTTCCAGCAGCACGGCCCGCTCCGTCTCCTCCCGGCCGCAGCCGTGCGCCAGGATGTCGGAGAGGAAAGTGCCGATCGCGCTTTCCAGCGAGGCGCCAGCGGAGATCAGTGCCGTGCGCGGCACCCGTTCCGCCGGGGCATCCTCCCGCACCTCGTCCAGCAGGCTGGGCAGGCGCGCCGCCAGCCGCTCCTGCTCGCGCGCCACCAGGTCGAGGGCGCCGGGCGGGTCCTCCAACGCCTGCTCGTACAGGAATTGCGGGCGCGCCAGCGCCTCCGCGCGGGTAGGCGGCGAGAGGCGGCGGACCAGGGCGATCAGCGGCGACTGGATGGGAATGACGGCAAGCGCCGGCAGCAATTGCAGGAGGAAGTGCGCCCAGGCCACGCGCTGCGCTGAATCTTCGGACACCAGCCTGGTCAGGGCCAGGACCAGCGGCACGCCGCCATCGCGTTCGAGGAAGAAGAGCAGGATGAACAGCACGGCGGCACAGACCTTGAACAGCGCCTGGTGCAGCGCCGGTTGGCGCAGCGTGCCGGACAGGCTGCCGGTGACGGTCAGGACCGACAGGCCGGCCCCGAGCGAGGCGCCATAGGCGACCATCACCGTCTGGTCGAAGGACAGGATGCCGACATTGTTCAGGGTGAGGGCGAGGATGGAGACGGCGGCGGAGGATTGCGTCAGCAAGGTCAGCACCGCGCCGGTGACGGCGGGCAGGAGCAGCCCGCCCTCGTCCCCTCCCATCAGCTCCCGCACCGTATCGAGTTCACGCAGCGGGGCGGCCCCCGTCCGCACCAGCACCAGACCGAGGAAGAGGAGGCCGAGGGCGAACAGCCCTTCCAGCGCCGGGCGCAGCCTTCCCTTCCCATCCAGGCGGAAGAAGAGTGCCATGCCGACGATACCGAGCAGCCACAGCGCCGCGATACGCAGATCCACCGAGGCAAGCAGCACCAGCCCGGCCGTGCCGATATTGGACCAGATCACCACCGTCACCGCCCCGGCCAGCGGCACCAGCCCGGCGCCGAGCATGCCGGTGACGATGAAGGCAACGGCATTGCTGCTCTGGGTCAGGGCGCCAAGGGTGGCGCCGATCGCCGCGCTGCTCCAGACCGAGGCAGTGGCCCGGCGCAGCACGGCGCGCAGCCGACGGCCGACGAGTTGCTGAAGACTGGTCCCGATCCCCCGCATGCCGACGAAGAAGAGACCAAGGCCGCCAAGGATAGATGTCAGGATCTCCATGGCTCTCAACCTACCTCCGGCTGCGAGGATCCAGCGGAGTTATTCTCCGCGGTCGAGCGGACAGATCTTGCGCAGGATCAGACGGTTGCTCCCTTCCACCCGGCTGTAGCTCTGCGAATCGGTCATCGAGCGGATGAAGTGGATGCCGAGCCCGCCGATGGGCCGGTCCTCCAGCGCCGCCTCCAGGTCCGGCGCCGCGGCGGCGGTCGGATCGAAGGGGATGCCGTCATCCTCGGTGGTGAGCGTGACCTCCACCGAGTCCTCGCCGCGCCTGGCCTCGACCGCCACCGCGAAGCTGCGCGGCGCGTCGTCCGGCCAGGCGTGGCGGGCGATGTTGGTCAGGACCTCCTCCGCCACCAGGGCGAGTTGCTGGGCCGCCGGCGCCGCGCAGCCGCAGCGGCGGGCGAACTCCTCGACCTGCTCCGCCAGCGCGGCGACCGCCGCCGGCTCGCGCGTGCCGAGGAGGCGAAGCGCCTGAAGGGCCGGGGCGCCGGGGGCCTGGCTCACAGCGGCAGGATGGCCTGGGCGAGTGCGGCCTGCAGCTCCTGGGCGACGCGGCCGACGGAGCGGCCGATCTCCTCCAGCGCGACCACATCCTCGATCCGGCTCTGGACCTTGCGACGCTCCTCGGTGGAGAGCATGCCGTCCAGCACGCCGGTCACATCGGCCAGACCAAGCAGCAGCGTGTCACGCGGCTCCGGCACAGTGTCGCTGAACAGCAGGGCCATCAGGCGGGCCTTGGCCTCGCGCTCCTCCCGCCCGGAGACCTGCGGATAGGCCCGGCGCTCGAAGACCCAGAGGAAGCGGCGCTGTTCCTCGCGCAGGATGCCGCGCTCCACCAGCCGCGCCAGCACGGCGGACAGGAGTTCGTCCCGGCGGGCGCCGATCCGCGAGACCCACCAGGCGCTGGAGTTGCGGCCAGGCTCAGCGGCGATCTCGCGCAGCGTCGCGTCCAGCAGGTCGTCCCCGGTCGGCTTCGTGTCCACCACGAAGAGGGAGTGCAGGTCCGTGTCGATGCGCCCGAGCAGGGCGAGCTCCATCAGCAGGCCGCCGGCGATCGCCACGCCGGTCACGCCGCCAAAGACCTCGCGCAGCTCGCCCGAGCGGTCGTCGAGCATCAGCACCACGATCTCGTCGGCGAGGGTCAGATGGTTCATGGCCATGGCTGCGGGTCCCTCAGGCGCCGATCAGGGCACGGGCCTCGGCCTCGCCGGCCGCGATGGGGATGATCTTGCCGAAGCCGGAGATGTCGAACACCTCCCGCACCGAGGGCTGCAGCCCGAACAGGGCGAGGCTGCCATTCGCCGCCTTGGCCTGCTTCGCCACCAGCAGCACCACCCGCAGCCCGGCGGAGGAGACATAGGTGACCTCCCGCATGTCGAGCAGGATGCGCGTGTTGCCCTCGGCCAGTTTCGCCTTGATCGCCGCCTCGACGGCCGGGCTGGTCGAGGTGTCAATGCGGCCGGCGAGCTGGTGGACCACCACCGGTCCGCCTGTCTGCGTGTTCTGGTTCATGATGCGGTTTCCCCAGGTCCTATTGGAATGTGTCAGGCGGCTGCCACGAACCGGCCCTCCTCCGGTTCGGCACGGATATGATTCCCAGAGTAATGCAGGCAAAGCATCGTGATGTCATCTGCCTGCTGCTCCTCACCGGCGAATTCCGCCACCGCCGCGCCGACGGATTCGATCACCGCGCGCGGGTCGC
Organism: uncultured Acetobacteraceae bacterium; assembly: GCA_937930165.1. GTDB lineage: Bacteria > Pseudomonadota > Alphaproteobacteria > Acetobacterales > Acetobacteraceae > CALGVL01. Next base: position 11,213 of record CALGVL010000307.1, on the reverse strand, counting down.
CGCAGCCCGGCGCGCTGAAGACCTTGGCCAGCCGGTCATCGCCGAACAAGCCGCCGCCCGGCCCGACCGCCTCCGGCACGCCATCGGTATAGAGCAGCAGGACATCGCCCGGCCCCAGCAGCGCCTCCCGGTCGTCGAAGGAGAAGCCCTCGGCAATGCCGAGGGCGATGCCCTCCGGCCCGTGCAGCATCCCTTCCGTGCCGTCGGCGCGGCGCAGGCGCGGCGCGTTGTGCCCGGCGCTGGCGAAGCGCAGCCTGCCCGTCGGCAGGTCGAGGATGCCGACGAAGGCTGTGGCGAACATCATCGTGGCGTTATCCACGGCCAGTGCGTCATTCGCCTGCGCCAGCGCCTCCGCCGGGCTGGCGCCGCGGCTGATGGCGGAGCGCAGCAGGCTGCGCGCCATGGCGATGAAGATCGCGGCGCCGACGCCCTTGCCGGAGGCATCGCCGATGAACAGCGCCAGCCTCTGCCCGTCCAGCAAGGCGAAATCGTAGAAATCGCCGCCCACCTCCTTGGCCGGCAGCATGGCGGCGTGCAGCCGGAATTCCGGCTGCGAGGGCAGTTCCGCCGGCAGGCTGGAAAGCTGGAGCTGGCGCGCGACCTCCAGCTCCTCCCGCAAGCGGTTGAGCTGCATCCGCTCCGCCAGCGCCTGCCGGACGATGTCCAGGTCGCGGGTCCGGGCTTCCAGCAACTCGGCAAGCTGGCGGTGCTTGGCGATGACCTGGGCCGACATGCGCTCGAAGGCGAGGGCGAGGGCGCTGCCCGCACGCTCCAGGCTGGTCCCGGCCGCCTCGGCCTGGTCCTGGGCGCGGCGGAGCAGCGCCATGATCTCCTCGCGCTCCGCCCCCTCCAGCACGGCGGCAAGGCGGGCCATCTCCTGCCGGATCAGCGCCTGGTGCTGCGCGCGGGCCAGGCGGTCCCGCGTCTCCTGCCGCTCATGCATCAGGCCGGTGGCGCGCAGGGCCTCCAGCGCCTGGGCGATCTCGCCCATCTCGTCGCTGCGCTCCGGCACGGGGGCGCTGGCATAGATGTCGCCGCCCGCCAGCGCCCGCAGCGCCCCGGCGAGGCCGGTCAGCGGATCGAGCGTCGCCCGGATGGTGCGGTAGAGGACGGCGCAGACGGTCGTTGCCGCAACCGCCAGCAGTGCCCCGGCCAGCAGCAGCACCAGCGCATGCCGCCGCGCCTCGGCCGTGGCGTCGCGCAGCACCAGCAGCCGGCCGATCGGGGCGCCCGCGGAATTGGCCAGGGTGGTCGGGACGATCCGGTAGGTCCTGCCGCCGACATCGAGGGTGGCGGCGCCGGCCGGATATGCCGCCAGCGCCCGCTCCACCAGCGGCCAGGTCGCGCTCGCGGTGGCGAAAAGCGGCCGGTCGTGCCGGTCGGTGAGGAAGAGGTCGGCATGCAGCGCCCGGCCGATGCCGCGGAAGGCGTCCTCGGCATCGGCCGCCACCGCGATGAGGCCGCCCTGCGGCAGGCGGGCGGCGCCGACCAGCAGCATGCGGCCGCCGGGTTCCCGCTCCAGGCCGGAAGCCTGGCCATCGGCCCGCAGCTCGCGCAGCACCGTCTCGGCGCTGACCAGCGCCTCCTCCGAGGGCGCGCCGGGGGTGGAGGCGAGGAGCTGGCCGCCGCCCCCGATGATGTCGGCCCGCGCCATGCCGGCCAGGGGACCGCCTTCCTCCTGCAACGCGGCGAGGCGGGAGCGCAGCGCCGCCTGGTTGCCTTCCTCCAGCGCCGCCAGGATGGCGGGGTCCGCGGCCAGGGCCCGTGCCGCGGCGGTCAGCGGCCGGGCCGCGTGGTCCAGCGCCTCCCGCACCTCGCCCTCCTGGGCGGCGATGCGCAGGCCGATGATCCGCTCCTCCTGGTTGCGCAGCACCAGCCAGCCGGGCAGCGCGACGGAGGCGGCGACCAGGAGGATCGCCAGGGCGAACAGGCCGAGGATGCGGGTGCGCAGCAGCATGGCGCTAGACCGGTTCCGCCACGCGCAGCAGGCCGACCGGCGGATAGACGCGCAGCCGCCGCGCCGTCGCCATGCGGACGAGGAAGGAGAAGCGGGTCAGGCTCTCCACCGGGATGTCCTCGGGCCGGCGCTGGCCGGTGAGGATCTGCTCCGCCTTGAAGGCGGTGAAGGCGCCGACACTGTAGTAGCGGCTGACCAGCCCGGCGAGCCCCTCGGCGAAGGTGACGAAGCGCTCGGTCGCGGCGAAGGTCGGCAGTTCCGCGTTCAGCGCCATGCGCGTCAGGACATGGCGGTGGTCGTTGAGGAAGGTGTCGGGCGGGATGTAGAGCCAGTCGGCGCCGCTCCGCTTCGCCGCGCCGACGCGGTCGGCGATGGAATCCGGATCCGGCCGCCGCCCGGGGCCGAGGGCGACCGGCAGCTCCGCCAGTTCCACCCCCTGCGCCGCCGCCAACTCCCCCATCCGCCGGACGACGAGGACGGAATTCTGTTCCCGTGGATTGAAGATCGTCGCCAGCCTGCGGAAGCCGCGATAGGCGGCCATGGCCCGCATCTGCACCTCGACCGGCGCGATGTATTCCGTGCCGGTCACCGGCCGCCCCGGCGATTCGCGGGAGCGGACGATGCGGTTGCCGACCGGGTCGGTGACGATGTTGAAGACGGCCGGAAGGCCGGTGAGATAGCGCCGCGGATCCGGCGCATCCCAGGGGCCGAGCACCGCCATGGTCAGGGAGGTGCCCCAGAGATAGACCAGATCCGGCCGCAGGTCGTAGGCTTCCTCCAGCAGGCGCGGCACCCGCGAGAGATCCTGCGCGACATCGCGGGGCATGAGGTCCACCGCCACCCGGCGTGCGGCGAAATAGTCGCGGAAGCCATCGCAGGCTTCCTCCCAGCCGCGGAACAGCAGCATCAGGATGCGATAGGGGCGCGCCTCGGCCCGTGCCGGCGTGCAGCGCAGGAAGGGCGCGGCCAGGCTCGCGCCGAGCAGGCGGCGGCGCCCGGCCCTCATGCTCCCGCCTCCTGGGTGGCGCCGCTGCGGCCGAGGGCCTGCACCAGCGCATAGGCGGCCGCCGTGACGATGGAGAACAGGCCAAGCATGAGCATGGCCCAGGATGCCCCGCCGGCCAGCAACAGCCAGGCCGCGACCAGCGGACCGGCCACGCTGCCAAGCCGCTCGCCGAGGCGCAGGAAGGCCAGCAGCACCGGCGCGCCAGGCCCCGCGCCCGGCCCGGCCGCGATCTGCGGCACCAGCGCCAGCATCGGCGCCGCGGCGAAGCCCTGGGCGATGCCGGTCAGGGCGATGGCGGCAGGCAGCGCCAGATCCGCCGGCGCCACCAGCGGCAGCAGCAGGCCAAGCCCGTTGGCGATGCCGGCCAGCCAGATCAGCGGCACCTCGCAGCGCGCCTTGTCCGAGAGCCAGCCGCCGAGGGCGATGGCCGGCAGCATGGCCAGGGCGTAGAGCATGACATTGCGGCCGATCGCCGCCTGGCTGAGGCCGAGCGCCTGCAGCTCGATCGGCGCCAGATAGAAGATGAAGCCGGCCAGCAGCACCTTCGCCGGGATGGCGGCCAGCAGCACCAGCGCCAGGAAGGGTGGCGAGCGGACCGCCGCCCCGGCATCGCGCCAGATCGAACCGCCGGCCCGGCAGCTGCGGCCATGCGCCTCCAGCCGGCGCCAGGCCAGGAACTGCACGGCAAGCACCAGCAGGACGGAGATGACGAAGGTGGCGCGGTAGCCGATCCGGTCGGCGATCACCGCGCCGATCGCGGTGCCGCAGAGCGCGCCCGTCATCACCGCCCCGGTGAAGCCGCCGAGGCTGCGTGCCAGCCGCCCCTGCTGCGCGATCTGCGCCAGATGCGCCTGGCAGGCGATGGTGACGATGGCATAGCCCATGCCGCAGACCGCCCGCGCCAGCGCGAATTCCGCCACCGAGCCGGCCAGCGCCGAGCCGAGATGCCCGAGCGCCGCCGGCACCGCGCCGATCAGGATCGCATCCCGCGCCCCCCGGCGGGCGACCAGCCGGCCGCCATAGGGCGTGGCGAGGGCCACCGCCGCGACGAAGGCGGTGATCGGCACCGCCGCCAGCACCCCCGATGAACCGCCTAATTCATTCGAATAGAGCGGGATGAAGGAGGTGGAGAGCTGCTCCGCGAAGACGAAGAGGAAGAGCGGCAGCCGCGCCAGGGCAGGGCCGGGCGGCATGCGCTCCTCTGCCGTCTCATCCGGGCTGAAGCGGAAGCGCGTGGCGATATCCGCCAGGATGGCACGGGCACGCCGCGCCGCCTCCTCGCTGGCGCCACTGACCTCGCCGGCCAGCCATTCCAGGCGGCGCCAGCGGTCGTTCATCCGGCGGACCAGGGCGTTGATTTCGCGTGCCAGCCGCCCGGCCTCGTCGGTGGCGGTGCTGGCGGCCCGCGCGGTCCAGTCCCCCGCCACCAGCCGCCGCATCATCCGGTGCACCAGCAGCAGTGGTGTGGAGACGGTCCGCTCCACGACGAAGCGCAGCAGCTCCACCGTGGTGAGCAGCGAGACGAGCAGAACGATGGCGATGTCCCAGCGCGTGTCCCGTGCCGCGGCATCCAGCCCCGCCCGGCCCAGCCCGACATGCAGCCAGCCCACCGTGCCGCCCTCGGCCTGCAGCGGATGGGCGGCGTCGTAGCCATCGGGGAGGCTGCGCATGACCGGCGCATTCCCGGCCTGCGGCAGCGGCTCGGGGGGCGGGACGAAACGCCCGGCGCCGGGCCCGGCGCGATGCGCGATGCGCCCCTCGGCATCGGTCAGGACCAGGTATTCGACCCCCGGCCGCGCACTCAGCACGGCGCCGAAGAATTCCTCCACGCCCGCAAGGTCGGCGAAGGGGATGCCGAGCGACAGGGCGCGCTGGATCGGGCCGGCGACGGTGCCGCCGATCACCTCGGCCTCCTTCTCCAGCTCCGGCCGCACCTCGGCCTCGAAGGCATCGAGCGCGGCGCGGGACACCAGGCCGATGGTGCCGAGGAGCAGCAGAAGCGACAGGCCGATGACGGCCAGGACCAACCGGCGGGCGGGATTTCCCGCGGTCTCCTTGCCGGGGGCCGTCGCGCTCATGCCACGCTCTCCGGCTCGCGCAGGGCAGCGAGGGCCTCCAGGCGCAGCTCGGCCTCGGCCAGCGCCGCAGTCGTGCCGGCCACGGCGGCGCGGAATTCGGCGGCCTCGACGGGAATCTCCTCCTGCCTCGCCTCCAGGGCGGTGGCCTGGCCCAGCGCCGCGAACCACCGCCGCGTGCCACGCGCAAGGAGGAAGATCGCCACGCTGCCAAGCGGAATGGCGATGGCGAGCCCAATCAGCGCCGAGCGGGCCATGGAGAGCAGGATCGCATCCAGCCGGGCATCCACGGCCTCCCGGCCATAGGCGAGCAGCAGCGCGCCCTCCGCCTGGCCGAAGCTGTTCACGATGGGCACGCCGATCCAGTACCGGCCATCGCGGCGGACATGCCAGGCGCCCGAGGCGGTAGCCGGCGGCAGGAGATACGGCGGCACGTCCTCTCCGATCCTTTGCCGATCGGTGTCGAAGAGGATACGGCCGGTGGCATCGATGACGCTCAGCCCGCCGACCAGGGTATCGGTGGAGCGGCGGCGCTCCAGCAGAGCCTGGGCGCCCGGCACCCCGGGCAGGCGAACGCCGAGATTCATGCTGCGCTCGAAGACCTCGGCAAGGTCCGTGGCGACAATCTCCAGCACCCGCCCCTGCTGGCCGAGCAGGAGCTTCTCGAATTTCAGGTAGTTCAGGGCCGCTGTCAGGGCGCAGGCGATGACCAGCATCGCCGCGACCAGCACGGCAAGGCGCGACGCGAAGGAACTCCCCTGACTCACGCCGCGGCGCCCGGCGCCATCGCCGGGCCGGAAGCAGGAAGCAGGCTCTCTCGCAGGCAGTCCAGGTAGTCCGCGGGCGTGACCAGCGCGAAGCCGGTCTCCGCCAGGGCAGCGAAATCGGCGGGGCCCGGCAGGCGGAAATAGCGGCCGCCCGGCGGCTGGATGGTGGCCTCCGGCCGCTGGCCGCGACGGATGGCCGCCGCGGCGGCCCCCGCGATCGCGGCGCCCTCGCGATAGAGCTGCGCCGTGTGCCAGAACAGGGAGCGCGCGGGATCGCGCCGGACCCGCGCCTGCCCGATCACCGGCCCGGTATCGATCCCAGCATCCACGAAGTGTACGGTGCAGCCGAATTCCGGCTCCCTCGCCAGCGCCTGCCAGAAGGGCGCGTACAATCCCCGATAGTGGGGCAGCGCGCCGGGATGGACGTTGACGATGCCCTGCGGGATGCGGGCGATCAGCTCCGGCTTGAAGATCAGGCTGAAGCGGAGGGAGAGGACGAGATCCGGCGCGAAATCCAGCAGCCGCGCCGCGCCGCCGCCGGGAGCCAGGTCGGCCAGGGGCTCCCATTCCGCCGGCGCCGGGAAGTCCCCGGAAGGGCAGAGCGGCAGCAGGACATCCATCGGGAAGTCCCGCTCCATCACCTTCAGCAGGCTGAGCTCGCGCACTGCCGCCTCATCCGGCCGGGTCTTGACGCTGCAGAATATCCGCAGGGCGCAGCCTTCGAGAAAGGGCAGGATGGTGCGCAAGGCAAGCAAGCCGAACACATCCCTCTTCACGCACAATGCGACCCGCATGTGCCCTCCTACCGGCGAGGGCGGGACAAGACAGGGTCTGGTCCGGCAGCCGTCCGGCTGGCCCGGCCTGTCAGCCTGGCATCCCGCGACACTGCCGCAGGGCCGCCCCGGGCAGCACTGCGGATCGAAAGGGAAAGGAGCATCGGCGCTTCAATGGCTGAGATTTGTGATGATTAAGGAGAAGCAGGACACGGTAGCATAGCAAATCGCCCACGTAACCAGCCAATAAGACCAACCCGTTGCGGAGGCAAATTAGGCCGGGTTGCCGACGAATCCTGGCCGCCTCCCAGCCGGATGGCATGGACAGGGCGTTGGTGACCGGTGACCGGAAATTCGGCCTGGCGGCTGGCGATTCCTCGCGCGGGCATTCCCGGCAATGGCCTGGGGCGCCGGCTGAACTTCGCCGAAGCCGCCCGGCGCCGGGAAGGCGCTTTCCCCACGGCTTCACCCCGAGTCCTGTGGACAACCCTGCGGATGATTTCGGCCTCACGCCCCCTCGATCAGCGAGGCGCAGAGTTTCCGTAACCATTCCGGTCACGGGGCTGTTCCGGGCTGTGCATTCTTTTGCGTGAGGCCAGGCGCGCCAGGCATCGCGGCTGCCGGAGCCGGCATGGACGGCCCGGCATTGCCCATGCGGGGATGCCCCTCCCGGCGCGCCGCCGCCCGCTGCGCCGGGAGGGGTGTCAGCGCAGGCTGGCGTTCACCTTCTCCAGCGCGGCCGCGCCGGGGCAGAGCGCCGCGTCATCCAGCTGGTTCAGCGGCACCGCCACCGTCCCCAGATTCGCATGGAGATCCTGCGGTTCGGGATCGATATAGAGCAGCCCGGTGACGATCTCGCCTGCCGCCTTGCGCTCCTGCAGGTAGTTCATGGCGGCGACCCGGTCGGTCGGGTCGTAGTCCGCATGCAGCTTGCGCAGCCGCAGCACGGAGCCGTCATGCTGCACCACCTCCCGCACCTCTCCCGGCGCATAGTCGGCGCTGATCGGATCGCGGCCAAATATCACATCCAGGCGGTTCACCGCCTCGTTGTGCTCGCGCACGAAATCATAGCTCTTGGTGGAGCCTTCGTGGTTGTTGAAGGCGACGCAGGGGCTGATGCAGTCGATGAAGGCGGCGCCCTGGTGCCGCAGCGCACCCTTGATCAGCGGCACGAGCTGCGCCTTGTCGCCGGAGAAGCTGCGCGCGACATAGGTGGCGCCGAGTTGCAGCGCCAGGCCGACCAGGTCGATCGCCTCGTCGGTGTTGACCGCGCCCTTCTTCGATTTCGACCCCCGGTCGGAGGTGGCGGAGAACTGGCCCTTGGTCAGCCCGTAGACGCCGTTGTTCTCGACGATATAGGTCATGTTCACGCCGCGCCGCATGCTGTGCGCGAACTGGCCGAGGCCGATCGAGGCGCTGTCGCCATCGCCGGAGACGCCGAGATAGATCAGGTCCCGGTTCGCCAGATTGGCGCCCGTCAGCACGGAGGGCATGCGGCCATGCACGGAATTGAAGCCGTGGCTCGCCCCCAGGAAATAGTCCGGCGTCTTGGAGGAGCAGCCGATGCCGGAGAGCTTGGCGACCCGGTGCGGCTCGATGTCCAATTCGAAGCAGGCCTGGATGATGGCGGCGCTGATCGAATCATGGCCGCAGCCGGCGCAGAGGGTACTGATCGAGCCCTCATAGTCGCGCCGCGTATAGCCGAGCGCGTTCTTCGGCAGGCTGGGATGGTGCAGCTTGGGCTTGGGGAGGAAGCTCATTCGGCCGCGGCTCCAGCAAGGGGAACGACGTTCAGCGCCGGCGCCTTCTCGGCGATCGCCGCGCGGATGAAGCGCGCGGTGATGGGCGTGCCGTCGTAGTGGAGGATGGGGATCAGGCGGGCGGGGTTGATGCTGCCCTCGTTGATCAGCAGGGTCCGCAATTGCGCATCACGGTTCTGCTCGACGACGAAGACCTTCTCGTGTCGCGCGATGAAATCCATAACGTCGTCATGGAAGGGGAAGGCGCGGATGCGCAGCGCATCCAGATGGATGCCCTCCGCCTCCAGCGCCAGGAGCGCCTCCTTCATCGCGGCGGAGGAGGAGCCGTAATAGATCACGCCATGCCGCGCCGGCTGCGCCGCCTCGCGCTCCACCGGGCGTGGGACATAGGATTTCGCCGTCTCGAATTTCCGTAGCAGGCGCTGCATGTTGTCCACATAGGCGGCGCCCTGCTCGGTGTATTTGGCGAAGCGGTCGCGGGAGGTGCCGCGGGTGAAGAAGGCACCCTTGCTGGGATGCGTGCCCGGATAGGTGCGATAGGGGACGCCATCGCCATCCACATCCAGGTAGCGGCCGAAGGTGGTGCCGGCCTCCAGCATCTCGGCCGTCATCACCTTGCCGCGGTCCATGCGGCGGCTGTCGTCCCAGGCGAAGGGCTCGCAGAGCCAGTCATTCATGCCGATGTCGAGATCCAGCAGCACGAAGACCGGCTGCTGGAAGCGGTCCGCCAGGTCGAAGGCCTGGGCGCCCATCTCGAAGCATTCGCGTGGATCCTCCGGGAACAGCACGATATGCTTGGTATCGCCATGGCTGGCATAGGCGGCGGAGAGCACGTCCGATTGCTGCGTGCGCGTCGGCATGCCCGTACTGGGGCCGGCACGCTGCACGTCGAAGATCACCGAGGGGATCTCGGCGAAATAGGACAGGCCGACGAATTCCTGCATCAGCGAGATGCCGGGGCCGGAGGTGGCGGTGAAGGCCCGCGCCCCGTTCCAGGAGGCGCCGATCACCAAGCCGATGGAGGCGAGTTCGTCCTCCGCCTGCACGATGGCGTAGCGCTTCTTCCCTGTCTCCGGCTCGATCCGGAAGCGGCGGCACCAGCGCTCGAAGGCTTCGGCCAGAGAGGTGGAGGGGGTGATCGGGTACCAGGCGCAGACCGTCGCGCCGCCATAGACTGCGCCGAGCGCGGCGGCGCTGTTGCCGTCCACATAGATGCGGTTGCCGACCCTGTCGGAGGGTTGCAGCCGCAGCCCGATCGGGCATTGCAGATTGGCCAGCGCCCAGTCGCGGCCCATGTGGAAGGCGTCCTGGTTGGACTTCGCCAGCTTCTCCTTGCCCTTGTACTGCTCGCCCAGCAGCTTCTCTATTGCCGCCGGGTCGATGCCAAGCAGCGCCGAGAGGGCGCCGACATACATGATGTTCTTGAAGAGCTGCCGCTGCCGCGCATCGGTATAGGCGGCATTGCACATCTGGGTCAGCGGCACGCCGATGACATTGATGTCCGGCCGGAATTTCGACTGCGGCATCGGCTTGGTCGAATCATAGAACAGGTAGCCGCCCGGATCGATCTCGGCGACATCCCGGTCCCAGGTCTGCGGGTTCATCGCCACCATCAGGTCCACGCCGCCGCGCCGGCCGAGATGGCCCTCCCCGCTCACCCGAACCTCGAACCAGGTGGGCAGCCCCTGGATGTTGGAGGGGAAGATATTGCGGGAGGCGATGGGGACACCCATGCGCAGGATCGACTTGGCGAAGAGCTGGTTGGCACTCGCCGAGCCCGATCCATTGACATTGGCAAATTTGACGACGAAGTCGTTCGTTGCACTTATCGGCTGCGGCATCGCTGCGCACCATTCCCGTTCCGATGGGCCTTGGCCGTGTCGAGGAAGAATTTCTGCATGTCCCAGGCACCTGTCGGGCAGCGCTCGGCGCACATGCCGCAATGCAGGCAGACATCCTCGTCCTTCACCATGACGCGCCCAGTCTTGAGGCCGTCCTGCACATAGAGATCCTGCGCCAGATTCAGCGCCGGCGCCTTCAGGCGCTGCCGCAGTTCCGCCTCCTCGCCATTCTCGGTGAAGGTGATGCAGTCCACCGGGCAGATGTCCACGCAGGCATCACATTCGATGCAGAGCGAGGAGGTGAAGACAGTCTGCACATCGCAGTTCAGGCAGCGCTGGGCCTCCTTGAAGGCCAGCTCCCGGTCATAGCCCAGTTCCACCTCTGCCTTGATATCGCGGAGCGCGATGGAGGGGTCGCGCTGCGGCACCTTGTAGCGCAGGTCGATCGAAACCTCGTTGTCATAGCTCCATTCATGGATGCCCATCTTCTGGCTGGACATCGCCACATGCGGCGCCGGCCGCTGCCTCACATCCTCGCCACGGCAGAAGCGGTCGATGGAGATGGCCGCCTCATGCCCATGTGCCACAGCCCAGATGATGTTCTTCGGACCGAAGGCGGCATCGCCGCCGAAGAAGACATTCGGCAGGGTGGATTGCAGCGTCGCCTCGTCCAGCTTCGGCAGGCCCCAGCGGTCGAATTCCAGGCCAAGGTCGCGCTCGATCCAGGGAAAGGCGTTCTCCTGGCCGATCGCCACCAGCACGTCGTCGCATTCCAGGAAGACCTCCGGCTCCCCGGTCGGGACGAGCTGGCGGCGGCCTCTGGCGTCGTATTCGGCCTTCACCTTCTCGAATTTCATGCCGACCAGCTTGCCACCGGCATGCACCACTTCCTTCGGCACCAGGTAGTTGAGGATCGGGATGCCCTCATGCATCGCGTCCTCCTTTTCCCAGGGGCTCGCCTTCATCTCCTCGAAGCCGGAGCGGACGACGACCTTCACGTCCTCCCCGCCAAGGCGGCGGGCGGAGCGGCAGCA
>CALGVL010000306.1 GCA_937930165.1 uncultured Acetobacteraceae bacterium | reverse complement strand
CTCTTCCGATCTATCCGCGTGTTGCTCGGCGGCGCCGCGCTGACCCGCAATTATGTCGAGGAGGACTGCGTTCGCGCCTATGCCTGCGGCCGCGTCGCCTATGCCCGCGATGCCTTCGACGGGCTGCACCTGATGGACAAGGTGACGGGCAACGGCTTCGACGACTATCTCCAGGCCGTGCAGGCAAAGCGCCGCGGCAAGGCGCGGAACGAGAAGCGCGTGCTCGGCCAGGCCGATCCGCGCGGCTTCGCGCCGGTGGATGTGAAATACGCGCAGGAGCGCCGCCGCCGCCTCACCGCCGGCGAGCCCGTCCCCGATCCGCCCTTCTGGGGGCCGCGGGTGATCGAGGCGGCGCCGAAGGCGGTCGTGCCCTTCATCAACGAGCGCAGCCTCTACCAATTCCAATGGGGCTTCCGGAAGCAGGGCCGCAGCCTGGAGGATTTCCTGGGCTGGGCGAAGCAGGAACTCCGCCCGGTGCTGAAGCGCATGCTGGCACTGACCGAGGCGCAGGACATTCTCAGGCCCCAGGCGATCTACGGCTACTGGAAATGTGCCGGGCAGGGGAACGACCTGGTGCTGTTCGAGCCGGACGGCATCACCGAGGTCGCGCGCTTCACCATGCCGCGCCAGCCGAAGCAGGATGGCGAGTGCATCGCCGATTTCGTCCGCGACATCGAGGACGGCCCGCAGTCGCGCGACGTGATCGGGCTGCAGGTCGTCACCGTTGGCCAGAAGGCAAGCGACACCGCCCGCGAATGGTTCGAGGACAACCGCTATCAGGACTACCTCTATCTCCACGGCCTGTCCGTGGAGATGGCGGAGGCGATGGCGGAGTATGTTCACAAGCGCATCCGCGCCGAATGGGGCTTCGCCGCGGAGGACGACCGCGATATGGAGAGGATGCTGAGCCAGGGCTATCGCGGCGGCCGCTATTCCTTCGGCTATCCCGCCTGCCCGCGGCTGGAGGACCAGGCGCCGCTGCTGCGTCTGCTGCAGGCGGAGCGCATCGGCGTCAGCATCTCCGACGAGTGGCAGCTCCATCCGGAGCAGTCCACCAGCGCCATCGTCCTGCACCACCCGCGGGCGAAGTATTTCTCCGTGTGATCCCTTCGGGGATCACGCATCGCCGACGATCCGCACCACCTGGCCGGTGCCGCCGCAGTTCGGGCAGGGGCGCTCCCTCTGTCGGCCGCTGCCATGGCAGTCGGGGCAGGTGACCGTTCCGGTCTGCTTCCCGCCCGGCGCCGACTCGTCGCCGGGGTTGCGCTGGTCGGGACCCGCCGCAGGCCCGGCCCCGTCACGCCCGGAACTCTCCTCCATGGCTGCCTCCCATCCGTCGCCGCGCGGCGAAAACGGGCCGCACCGGGCTGCGTTCCGTGGCTGCCAGGGGTTGCCGCGGCCGATCCCCTCGGGGCATGAAACCCCAATCCTCGGGAGCTTCATCGCCTTGGTCCCTGTCGCAGTATCCCTGCGCGCCATCGGCCACCGGGTGCCGCACCGGCCGGGTCCGGCATGAGCCGGGCGGTCCGAACCGCGGTCGGCAGCGTCGCCATCGCCTGCGCCGTGCTTGCCCTGAAGCTCGGCGCCTGGGCGCTGACGGGCAGCGTGGCCCTGCTGGCCGATGCGGTGGAAAGCGTGGTCAATGTCGCCGCCGCGGCGGCGGCGCTCGCGGCAGTGCGCTATGCCGCCATCCCGCCGGATGCCAACCATCCCTACGGCCATACCAAGGTCGAATACTTCTCCGCCGTGCTGGAAGGCGCGCTGATCGTCCTCGCCGCCATTGTGATCCTGCAAGAGGCCTGGGGAGCCGTCCTCACCCCGCGCGCACCGGACCAGCCCGCCGCCGGCCTGCTGATCTCGGCGGTTGCCACCGCCATCAATGGCGCCTGGGCGGCGGTGCTGTTCCGCCGCGGGCGGGCGGCGAAGTCGCCGGCGCTGCTGGCGGATGCCCGGCACCTGATCGCGGATGTCATCACCTCGGCCGGCGTGCTGGTCGGCGTAGCCCTGGTGGTGCTGACCGGGATCCTGTGGCTGGATCCGCTGCTGGCGGCGCTGACGGCGCTCAACATCCTGTGGTCCGGCTGGCGGCTGGTGCGTGAATCGGTCGGCGGCCTGATGGACGAGGCGGTGTAGCCTGACCTCCTGGCCCGCATCCGCAGCGCCGTCTCCGTCAATGCCGAGGGCGCCATCGAGGCGCATGACCTGCGCACCCGGCATGCCGGGCGGCTGACCTTCATCGAATTCCATCTGGTCGTCCCCGGCGCGATGCGCGTGGCGGATGCGCATGAGATCTGCGACCGCATCGAGGCCGCGCTGAAGGCCGAGGTGGATGGCGCCGTCATCACCATCCATGTCGAGCCGGAGGGCAAGGCCAAGCATCAGGGGATCCTGGTGCTGTGATCGGGCCGTGGCGGCAGGAGCGGTGGCAGGCGACGCATCCCGGCCGGCTTGCCGCCTGGGCGCCGCTGCTCTCTCTGCTGCTGCATGGCGGCGCGCTGGCGGCGCTGCTGCTGATGCCGGACCGGGAGCCGCGCTCGACGCCATCCGAGCGGGGCGTGGAGGTCGTCTGGCAGCAGAATGCCGAGGAGGAGTCGCTGGTGACCGGCGAGGCCTCCGCCCCGGCCGAGAATGCGGCGCCGTCCGAGCCCACCCCGCCTGACGCCGCGGCACACCCATCCGAGCCGCCAGCACCTTCGCCGCCCTCCGTGGCAGAGGCCCCGCCACCCGCGCCGCCCCCACCGGAACCGCCGCCCCCCCGGCTTGCCGAGGCCCCGCCACAGCCGCCGGCGCCACCACCTTCGCCCGCCGAGGCCCCGCCACCGGAACCGGCGCCGCCACCCCCGCCCGCTGAAGCTCCAGCCCCAGAGCCGATGCCGCCCCCTCCGGCCGCTGAAGCTGCGCCGCCGGAACCGGTACCGCCTCCGCTTGCCGAGGCGCCGCCGCCAGAGCCGGCCGCGCCCGAGGAGACGGTGACGGAGCCGCAGCAGCCGGCACCAAGCCTCGCTGCCCTCCCGCCGCCTCTGCCCGCCGAACTCCCTCCACCCCCGCCTGTGGAACTCCCACCGCCTCCGCCGCCGGCCCCGGCCGAAGCGCCGCCGGAGGAGACGGAGAAGCTGCCCGAGCCGCCGCCGCCGATGCCGGCGGCCCCGCCGCTGCCGCGCCCCGTGGCCTCGCGGCCGGCGGCGGCCCGGCCGGAGCCGCCAGCACCGCCGCCTGCCTCCCCCTGGGGGCCGGGGCCGCAGCCGATGATCCTCGGCGGCAGCCGGGCGACCGGGGCGGTGACGCCACCCGGCCTGCTCGAAAACTTCCGCAACCCGGAACCGGAATACCCCTATGAAAGCCGCCGGCGCGGAGAGCAGGGCGTGGTCACCGTGCTGCTGCGCATCTCCGAGACCGGGCAGGTGACAGGGGTGGAGGTGCTGTCGAGCTCCGGCTACCCGGCCCTGGACGAGGCGGCGCGGCGCGCGGTTCTGCGCTGGCGTTTCCGCCCCGCGATGCGCGACGGTATGCCGATTCGCGGCAGCATCCGCACGGCGGTCCATTTCCGCCTGCAACGATAGGGGAGGCCGGCATGGTCAAGCTGGACGTCATCACCACCCGCGGCGGCGATGGCGGGGAGACCTCGCTCGGCGACGGCACCCGCATCCGCAAGGACGCGCTGCGCATCGAGGCGATCGGCGCGGTGGACGAGGCCAATGCCGCGCTCGGCCTGCTGCGCCTGCACATCCAGGGCGAGGAGGATGCGATGGTGGCGCGGCTGCAGAACGACCTCTTCGATCTCGGCGCCGATCTCTGCGTGCCGGGCGAGGGGGGCGGGAGGCAGCGCCTGCGCATCGGCACCGCGCATTGCGCCCGGCTGGAGGCCGAGCTTGCCGCCATGAACGCCGCCCTGCCGGCGCTGCGCAGCTTCGTGCTGCCGGGCGGGACGCCGGGCGCGGCGGCGGCACATCTCGCCCGCACCCTGGCCCGCCGGGCGGAACGCACCGTGGTGCGCCTGGCAGCGGAGGAGTGGGTGAACCCGGATGGGGTGCGCTACCTGAACCGCCTCTCGGACCATCTCTTCGTCCTGGCGCGGCGGCTGAACGGCAATGGCGCGGGCGATGTGCTCTGGGTGCCCGGCGGGGACGCCCAGGCGTGAACCCACCCGGCCCGCGCGCCTTGCTGGTGGCGAATCCGCGCAGCCGGCGCGGCGGCGATCCCGCTGCCATCCGCGACCTGCTACGGGATGCGGGGCTGGACCCGGTCCTTCCGTCAGGCAAAGGGGAGCCCGCGGCGCTGATCCGCGCCCATGCGGCGGCGGTGGACCGGGTGATCCTGGCCGGCGGCGACGG
The DNA here is from genome assembly GCA_937930165.1 of uncultured Acetobacteraceae bacterium. Taxonomy (GTDB): domain Bacteria; phylum Pseudomonadota; class Alphaproteobacteria; order Acetobacterales; family Acetobacteraceae; genus CALGVL01. The sequence goes on along the minus strand of CALGVL010000306.1, from coordinate 969 downwards.
CACCATGAACGCCGCCGCGCCGGCCCTGCTGGAGACAGGGCTGCCTTTCGGGATCATCCCGCTCGGCACCGGCAACGACCTGGCGCGCACCCTCGGGATCCCGGAAGATCCGGCGGAGGCGGCGCGCGTCGCGGCGGGCGGGCACCTGCACCCGATCGATCTCGGCCTGGTCAATGACGTGCCCTTCTTTAACGTCGCCAGCATCGGCTTCGGCGTCGACCTGACCCATGCGCTGACGCGCGATGCCAAGCGGCGCTGGGGGAAGCTGGGCTATGCGGTGGCGGGCCTGCGGGTGCTGGCGCGGCTGCAGCCCTTCGTTGCGGAGATCCGCTGCGGCGGCGAAGTGGTCCGTAGCCGCACCGTGCATGTCGCCGTCGCCAATGGCCGCCATTATGGCGGCGGCATGACGGTGGATGAGACGGCGCGGATCGATGACGGCAGGCTTCAGGTCCTCAGCCTGGAGGTCGCGAGCGTCTGGCGCCTGCTGCTGCTGCTGCCCTCGCTCCGCCGCGGCAATCCCGGGCGCTGGCAGGAGGTGCGGACCGCCGAGGGGCAGGAGGTGGAGATCCGCACTCGCCGCCCGCGCTCCGTGAACACGGATGGGGAGGTCACCACCCGCACCCCGGCCCGCTTCCGCCTGCTGCGCCATGCAGTCCATGTCCTGGTGCCGGAGGTGCCGGAATGATCGAGGGGACTCTTGCCCCGGTGTGTTGGAGTCAGCGCTCTACGGTATCCTGATACCACAAGCCTAAAATCCGCTTCCCGCTTGACCTTTGGGCCATCGGCGGTCATAACCCGCATCTCTTTTCCGAACCGGACAAGTCCAGGACGATGCTGCAGACGCAGACCCGCTCGCTGAAGCCGGCGGAGGTGCAGAAGGGCTGGGTGGTGATCGATGCGGACGGGCTCGTGCTCGGCCGGCTCGCCGCCATCGTGGCCAACCGCCTCCGCGGCAAGCACAAGCCGCAA
>CALGVL010000305.1 GCA_937930165.1 uncultured Acetobacteraceae bacterium | reverse complement strand
GGCCAGGTCGCGGCGGCGCTCGCGGCGGGGAATGCCGTACTCGCCAAGCCGGTGGAGGAGACGCCGCTGGTCGTGGCCCTCGCCGTCCGGCTGCTGCGGGAGGCCGGCGCCCTGCAGCTCCTGCCCGGGGATGGGCGCGTCGGCGCGGCGCTGATCGCCGATGCCCGCTGCAGGGCGTGATGCTCACCGGCTCCACCGAAGTGGCACGGCTGATCGCGCGGGAACTGGCGCGCCGGCTGAGCCCGGAGGGCAGGCCCATATCGAGGCCATGCGGGCGAAGGGCCGCGCCGTCCACGCGCTGCCGCTGCCGGAGGAGTGTCGCCACGGCAGCTTCGTCGCGCCGACCATCATTGAGATCGAGAGGATAGGCGAGCTGACCCGCGAGGTCTTCGGCCCCGTCCTGCATGTCCTGCGCTTCCGGCGCGAAGGGCTCGACGCGCTGGTGGATGCCATCAATGCCACGGGCTACGGTCTGACTTTCGGCCTGCATTCCCGCATCGAGGAGACGATCGCGCGCGTGACCGGGCGGGCGGCGGCCGGCAACCTTTATGTCAACCGCAACCTCATCGGCGCGGTGGTGGGCGTGCAGCCCTTCGGCGGCCAGGGGCTTTCCGGCACGGGGCCGAAGGCGGGCGGGCCGCTCTACCTGCGGCGGCTCCTCGCCGCGGCGCCGTCCTCTGCCTGCCCGCCACCGAAACGGGGCTGCTGCTCCAGGTCGGGGCGGCGCTTGCGACGGGGAACCGTGCCCTGCTCCGCCTGCCGCCCGCGCTGCACGGCGCCCTGGACGGTATGCCTGCCTGCCTCCGGCCCTTGGTGCGGCCGGAAGGCGAGGCCCCGCCGGGCGCCTTCGAGGCGGTGCTGTTCGAGGGCGAGCGCGAGGCGCTGCGCATCCTCCTCGGCGAGATCGCCGCGCTCGACGGCCCGATCCGGCCGGTCTTCGCAGCGACGCCGGACGGGCTGGCGGCCGGCCGCGAGGACTATCCGCTTGATCTGCTCCTTGCCGAGCGGTCCGTCAGCACCAACGCCGCGGCAGCCGGTGGGAATGCGAGCCTGATGAGCCTCTGAGTTCCGACGCGGCCTGCCGGCTGCCGGCATGGCAGAGGCAAGCCCTCTCCCGGTTCGCCGGCCTGCCCGCTATCCTGCCCGACACCGCTGCGCGGGCATGGCAGCGGAGGAGGATGCGATGACCGAACCGCTCTGGTTCCGGGACGCCGCCGTTGATGCCGCCGTGCGGCACCGGGGGATGTCCCGCCGCGACCTGGCCTGGCGGAGATAACGCCATGCCGCAGGCCATGACGACGGCCACCCCCCTGGCGGTGCGCGACGCTGCGGCGGTCGCCGCTGCGCTGCCCTTCGAGCGGTTGGTCCCGGCGCTGCGCGAGGCTTTCGCCTCCGGCGCCCAGGTGCCGATGCGCCACCATCACGCCATCGAGCGCCCGGGTGAACCGACCGCGACCCTGCTGCTGATGCCGGCCTGGCAGGAGAGATTTCTCGGCGTCAAGCTGGTGAACATCTTCCCCGGCAATGCCGCACAGGGTCTGCCGGCACTGCACTCCACCTACCTGCTTTCGGACGGGCGGACCGGGCAACCGATTGCGCTGCTCGATGGCAATGAGATTACCGGGCGGCGGACCGTGGCGACTGCGGCCCTCGCGGCCTCCTATCTTGCCCGGCCCGAGGCGTCGTCGCTGCTGCTGGTTGGTGCAGGCCGCATCGGCAGCCTCACGGCCGCTGCGATGCGGGCGGTGCGTCCGATCCGCCGCGTCACGGTGTGGAACCCGACCCCGCCGCGGGCCGTCGCTCTGGTCGAGCGGCTGCGCCGCGAAGGTTTCGAGGCCGTGCTGGCGGGCGAGCTGCGGCAGGCAGTCGAGGCGGCCGACATCGTGAGCTGCGCGACTCTGGCCACCGAGCCGCTGATCCGGGGCGAGTGGCTGCGGCCGGGCGTGCATCTCGACCTCATCGGCAGCTTCACGCCGGAGATGCGCGAGGCCGATGCGGAGGCGATCCGCCGCGCCAAGGTCTTCATCGACAGCCCGGCGGCGCTGGAGGAGTCCGGCGACCTGATTCCGCTGCTGCGCGAGGGCGTGCTGCGCGCGGAGGAGGTGGTGACGCTGGCTGCACTGTGCCGCGGCGACCATCCCGGCCGCACCGCGGCCGATGCCATCACCGTGTTCAAGGCGGTCGGGACGGCGCTCGCCGACCTTGCCGCGGCAAGGCTGGTCGCGGCGGCCGCCCTCTGAACAGGCATCGGCGCAGGCGGCGGCGTCGCAAAGCGCAACGCACTGCAGTCCTGTAACCAGAGCGCGGATGGTGGCTGGTCCACGCGACGGTGGGAAACCGGCACCCCGGTATGCGAATTGAGCAGACGGGCCGCTCTGCCCTGCCGCAGAGCCGGCAGGGCCGGGCGGAACGGGGGATTGCGATGCCGGAAAAGCCGGGGCTCATCCTTTCACGGCGCGATTGCGACGGTGCCTTCTTCGACATGGATGGCGTGCTGACCGACAGCGCGCGCCTGCACGCCGCCGCCTGGAAGCGCCTGTTCGACGATGTTCTGCGCCGCCGCGCGGCCGCCACAGGCGCGGTCTTCGTGCCCTTCGGCAAGGCCGACTACCTTGCCTATGTGGACGGCCGCCCGCGCGAGGACGGCGTGCGGCAATTCCTCGCCTCCCGCGGCATTCACCTGCCGGAAGGCACTGCGGACGATCCCGTGGAGGCCGATACCGTTGCCGCACTCGCCCGCCGCAAGAACCACCTGTTCGCGCTGGAATTGCAGGCGGGCGTGGAACCGGCGCCCGGGGCGGTGGCGCTGCTGCAGGCGCTGCGCCGCCTCGGCATTCGCACGGCGGTCGTCTCCTCAAGCCGGAATTGCGCCGCGGTGCTGGAGGCGGCCGGCCTCGCCGGGTTCCTGGACACCCGCGTGGACGGGTTGGATGCGGCGGCGCTCAGCCTGCCTGGCAAGCCCGCTCCGGACTTGTTCCTGGAGGCGGCACGGCGCCTCGGCGTCGCGCCGGGCCGCGCCGTGCTGTTCGAGGATGCGCTGGCCGGCGTCGAGGCCGGGCGGCGCGGCGGCTTCGGCCGGGTGGTCGGCGTGGATCGCGGCGGCCAGGCGGCCGCGCTGCTCCGCCACGGGGCGGATATCGTGATACGCGACCTGACGGAGGTCGGGGTGGCGCCGGGCTGACGCTCAGGACCGGGCTGACGGCGGGGCGGGCGCGAATTCGGGCGTCGGCTCCGGCGGCACGGGCGGGGTGGCCCGGCTGACAGTGCGGGTGGCAGCGGTGAGGCGGATCGGCTCGCCATCGTGGAAGATGGTCAGCTCGTCGCCCTCGGTCAGGCTGTAGGTGGTGACCTCATGCCCGGCCTCGACGCGCAGGCGCCGTCCCCGGATTGCCAGGGAGAATCGCAGGCAGCGCCATTCGGCCGGCAGGCGCGGCCGGAAGGTGATGCGGCCGCCATGGTCGCGCATCCCGGCAAAGCCATAGACCAGCGCCAGCCAGGTGCCGCCGATCGAGGCGATATGCGCGCCGTGCCGCATGTTGCCGCCGATGTCGGACAGGTCCATGGTTGCGGCGAAGTGGAAATATTCCAGTGCTTTGCGGGTATAGCCGATCTCATTGGCGACGATGCTCTGGATGCAGACCGAGAGCGAGCTGTCATGCGTCGTCAGCGGGTCGTAGTAGTCGAAGTTGCGCTTCTTCACCTCGGGAGTGAACTGGTCGCCGAGCAGGAACATCGCCAGCACCGTGTCCGCCTGCTTGATCACCTGCCGCCGGTAGAGGTTGAGCGGATGGTAATGCAGCAGCAGCGGGTAATTCTCCTCCGGCGTGGCGGCGAAATCCCACCGCTCCTTGTTGAGGAAGCTGTCATCCTGCGGATGGATGCGCAGCCGTTCGTCCCAGGGCAGGTACATGCGGTCCGCCGCGGCGCGCCATATCCCCGGCTCCTCGGCGCCAAGGCCGGTGCGGCGGGCCAGGGCGGCGAAGGCCTCGGCATGGTCACGCTGCATCGCCTCCACCGTCTCGGCCGCGTAGCGCAGGTTCTCGCGCGCCATCAGATTGGTGAAGAGGTTGTTGTCCACGACGGCGGTGTATTCGTCCGGCCCGGTCACGCCGTTGATGCAGAAGCGGCCGTCGCGGCGCTCGGAGAAGAAGCCGAGATCCCACCAGAACCGCGCCGTCTCCACCAGGATCTCCGCCCCGAAGCGGTGCAGGAAGTCCGTGTCGCCTGAGACCTCCACATACTTGCGCAGCGCGTAAACGATGTCCGCATTGATGTGGTACTGCGCCGTGCCCGCCGCGTAGTAAGCCGATGCCTCGTCGCCATTGATGGTCCGCCAGGGAAAGGTGGCGCCCCGGTGGCCGAGCTCCCTGGCACGGGCGCGGGCCTTGTCCAGGGTGTCGTAGCGGAACTTCAGCAGGTTCCTGGCAATGCGCGGTTGCGTGTAGATCAGGAAGGGCAGGACGTAGATTTCGGTGTCCCAGAAATAGTGCCCCTCATAACTGCGGCCGGTGAGGCCGCGCGCGCCGACGCCATGCCCTTCGGCGCACTCGGTGGCCTGCATGAGCTGGAACAGGTTCCAGCGGATCACCTGCTGCAGCCGTGGTGGAGCACCTTCCAGCTCGATATCGGCACGGTTCCAGAAGCGGCTGACCCTGATCTTCTGCTGCTCCAGGATGGCAGGGAAGCCGTGCTGCACGGCGCGGTCGAGCGTCCAGGCGACCTGCGAGCGGAGCTCGGCCGGATCGCCATCCTTGGCATAGTGGTAGCCCAGATACTTCCACAGGCGGATCGGCTTGCCGCGCTCGGCCTTGCCCTTGAACACGACGGCGGCGAAATCCTTGTCGCAGCTGCTCTCCTGCGTGAAGTGGCAGGCGGTTTCGAGGACATGGTCCATGCCGCAGCCCAGGGTCAGCCCCGAACCGCGGGTGGTGTAGCTGAGGATCGCGCGTCGTTCCTCCTGGCGCGTTCCGGCCGGTCGAAGCACCCGGCCGGTGAAACCGACCGCCAGGCGCGGGTCGAAGCTGTTCTGCTCGGGCAGCGGCGCGCGGTTCAGCAATTCCGAGGAGATGACGATCTCGGCCTCGGCATCCTCCGCCAGCACCTCGTATTGAATCGCCGCCAAGTGACGGTGCTCGAAGGAGACCAGGCGAATGCTCCGCAGCCGCATGCGGCAGCCCGCGGGCGTGGCCCATACGATCTCCCGGTTGAGCGTGCCTGCCCTGAGATCCAGGGACTGGCGGAAGGAGAGCACTTCGGCCTCGGCCGGGAGGAAACGTTCACCATCGACGAAAAGCTTGATGATGGTGCCGTCCGGGCAGTTCAGGATGCTCTGCCCGAGGCGCGGGAAGCCATAGGCGATCTCGCCATAGGTGATCGGACGGAACTCATAGAAACCGTTGAGGAGCACGCCCGGATCCTGTGCGGGCTTGGCTTCTTCCGGCGCGCCGCGGATGCCGAGATAGCCATTGGCCAGCGCGAACATCGTCTCGGCCTGGCCGGCATAGGTGAGGGCGAGCTTCGCATCGTAGCGTACCGTCTCCAGTGCCCAGGGCTCGGCCGGGAAGATGTCGGCTGGGGGAAGCCGGCGCTCACGCAACATTGGGTCACTTCCTCCTTTCCTGGCTCCTTTGCCCGTGGATCACGATTCAGGGAAGATGGAGTGTGATGCAGGCGCAATGCGCGCTGAAGGCGGAGCCGTTGCCGGGCGAAGCTGCGCCTTGTCTCATCCGGCCCTGCGTCGAGGACCGAGAATAGTTGCGCCGGCCCGGCCGAATAGGAGGCCAGCCGCAGCCGTTCGGCCTGTATCCAGGTCGGAGCTGCCGGGTCCCACAGGGGCAGGCTGGTTCGCCGGTCGTCCCGGTTTGCGGCAGGGCGTTTTGCTCAAGTCTTGCTGGCTCCGGACGCTATGCTTGCATATACTGTTCTGGCCGCCAGAACATCCGGCGACCGCGGATTGTGCTCCGCGTCACCCTCGTGAGGAGCCCTCCTGGAGGGCAGCGGAGAGGGTACGGCCATGACGAAGGCGAGTTCGGCCGGCGGTCCAGACGTGAAACTTCCGCATCCGGGCATGCCGAGGCCCGGCCCGGCAAGACCGCGGCCAGCCATGCGCCGGAGCTCGGCTGGCCTCCGCGGCCGATCGCCGAGGGATGAGTTCGGCGCCCCTCCCGAAATCCATCCGTAAGGCACACGGGAGGAGCGGAAAGACCTTCCTGGCTCAGGTCCACGGCCCCCAGGATAAGGATGAACAAGATGGCAGTAGCGGTCGTACTGATCCTTCTGGCCGTCGGCTCGGTGGTTTTCCACTTCCTGAGCCCCTGGTGGTGGACGCCGATCGCCTCGAACTGGCAGTACATCGATCATACGCTGATCATCACCTTCTGGATCACGGGAGCCGTCTTCACCGCCATTGTCCTGTTCATGGCCTATTGCATCCTCCGCTTCCGCCATCGGGAGGGAAGGTCGGCGAACTACGGGCCCGAGAACAGGAAGCTGGAAGCGTGGCTCACCGTGGGCACGGCGCTGGGTGTCGCCGCCATGCTCGCGCCCGGCTTGATCGTCTGGCACAGCTTCGTCACCGTCCCGCCGGACGCGACCGCGATCGAGATCGTCGGCCGGCAATGGCAATGGAGCTACCGCCTGCCGGGGCAGGACGGCCGGCTTGGCACCACGGACATCCGCCAGATCAGCCCCGACAATCCACTCGGACTGAATCCCGAGGATCCGGCCGGGCAGGATGACGTGGTGATCGAGGCCGAGGATCTGCACCTGCCCATCGGCCGGCCGGTCAAGGTGCTGCTCCGCTCCATCGATGTGCTGCACGATTTCTACGTGCCCGAGTTCCGGGCCAAGATGGACATGATTCCGGGCACGGTCACCTATTTCTGGTTCACGCCGACCAGGACCGGGACCTTCGAGGTCCTCTGCGCCGAGCTGTGCGGCGTCGGGCATTCCGCCATGCGTGGCAGGGTCGTGGTCCAGGAGGAGGGCGAATACCACGCTTGGCTGCAGGAACAGCACACCTTCGCCCGGCAACTCGCCCAGGTCCGGTGAGGGCGGCGACCATGCTGCGGTTCCGATCCCGCCTTGAACGGCCCTGCCGCGGCCCGCCCGGGGTGGAGCGGCACCGGGGCGTGATTTCCGGCTTCCAGGAGCCCCTCGCGGAAAGGAGGGTTTTCCGATGAGCGTCACATCCGGCCCAGCCGAAGCGATCCCGGCAGCCGAGGTAGAGGATGTCGAACTCTACCACCCCAGAAGCTGGCTCACGAAATACGTCTTCTGCCAGGACGCCAAGGTGATCGGCGTCCAGTATGCGCTCACCGCGATCGCGATCGGGCTGGTCGCGCTGGTGCTGTCCTGGCTGATGCGGCTCCAGCTCGGCTTCCCCGGCACCTTCTCCTTCATCAGCCCGGAGGCCTACCTCCAGTTCATCACCATGCACGGCATGATCATGGTGATCTACCTGCTCACCGCGCTGTTCCTGGGCGGCTTCGGCAATTACCTGATCCCGCTGATGCTGGGCGCGCGGGACATGGTCTTCCCCTATGTGAACATGCTCAGCTACTGGGTCTATCTGCTCGCCGTGCTGGTGCTGGTGGCGAGCTTCTTCGTGCCGGGCGGGCCGACCGGCGCCGGCTGGACCCTGTACCCCCCGCAGGCCATCCTCTCCGGCACGCCCGGCGGGCAGGACTGGGGCATCATCCTGATGCTTGCCTCCCTGATCCTGTTCATCATCGGCTTCACCATGGGCGGGCTGAACTACGTAGTGACCGTGCTGCAGGCGCGCACGCGCGGGATGACGCTGATGCGCATGCCGCTCACGGTCTGGGGCATCTTCACCGCCACGGTGATGGCGCTTCTGGCCTTCCCGGCGCTGTTCGTCAGCGCGGTCATGCTGCTGCTGGACCGGCTGCTCGGCACCAGCTTCTTCATGCCGGCCCTGGCCGAGATGGGGCAGCAGCTGCAATATGATGGCGGCAGTCCCATCCTGTTCCAGCACCTGTTCTGGTTCTTCGGCCATCCGGAAGTCTACATCGTTGCCCTGCCGGCCTTCGGCATCGTCTCCGACCTGATCAGCACGCATGCGCGACGCAACATCTTCGGCTACCGCATGATGGTCTGGGCGATCGTGGCGATCGGCGCGCTCAGCTTCGTGGTCTGGGCGCACCACATGTATGTCAGCGGCATGCATCCCTGGTTCGGCTTCTTCTTCGCCACCACCACGCTGATCATCGCCATCCCGACTGCCATCAAGGTCTACAACTGGCTGCTCACCCTGTGGCGCGGCGACATCCACCTGACCGTGCCGATGCTCTTCGCCCTGGCCTTCATCGTCACCTTCGTGAATGGCGGGCTGACCGGCCTGTTCCTCGGCAATGTGGTGGTGGATGTGCCGCTCTCGGATACCATGTTCGTCGTCGCGCACTTCCACATGGTGATGGGCGTGGCCCCGATCTTCGTGATCTTCGGCGGGATCTATCACTGGTACCCGAAGATCACCGGGCGGATGCTGAACGAGGCCATGGGCCGGATCCATTTCTGGGTCAGCTTCCTCGGCGCCTACATGATCTTCTTCCCGATGCACTATCTGGGCCTGCTGGGCGTGCCGCGCCGGTACTTCGAGATCGGCGAGATGGCCTTCGTCCCGCCATCGGCGGCAACGCTGAACGCCTTCATCAGCATCGTGGCGCTGATTGTCGGCGCCGCGCAGATCCTGTTCCTGTTCAACCTTGCCTGGAGCCTGCGGCATGGCAGGCCCGCCGGCGGCAATCCCTGGCGCGCCACGACACTGGAGTGGCAGACGCCGCAGACCCCGCCGGGCCACGGCAATTGGGGGCGCGAACTGCCGGTGGTCTATCGCTGGGCCTATGACTACAACGTGCCCGGCGCGGATCAGGACTTCATCCCGCAGAACCAGCCCTCGCCCGGGCGCGCCTCCCCGGAGGCCGCGGCATGACTGCCATCCTCCTGTTCCTCGCCGTCGTTGCGGTGATCGCCGGCTGGTGGCTGTCGGGCCAGGGCTTGCTGACGAAGCCCTGGCTCGAGGTCGGCCCGGCGGGCGAGGCCTCTGCCGCAGGCTCATCCCCGATGCCGCCGGCGAAGCTCGGGCTGTGGGTATTCCTCGCCGTCGTCGGCGCGCTGCTGGCGCTCTTTGCCAGCGCCTATCTCATGCGGATGCACATGGCCCATGACTGGCGCTCGCTGCCGATGCCGGGGCTGCTCTGGCTCAATACCGGCGTGCTCGCCCTCAGCAGCTTCGCCCTGCACCGGGCACGCCTGGCCGCGCGGGATGGCTGGCGGGAAGGTGTGCGGGTGAACCTGTTTGCCGGCGGCCTCTCTGCCCTTGTCTTCCTGGCCGGGCAGCTCCTGGCCTGGCGGCAGGTCATGGCGGAGGGGTTCCTGGTGGCGACCAACCCGGCCAGCTCATTCTTCTACCTGATCACTGCGGTACATGGGCTGCACCTGGCGGGCGGGCTGGTCGCGCTTGGACGGACGGCCATTCGGACCTGGCGGGGCCTGGGCCCGGAGCAGCTTCGCCTGAGCGTCGATTTGTGCGCCACCTACTGGCATTTCCTGCTCGTGGCCTGGCTGGTTCTGTTCGGCTTGCTGCTGCACGGCTAGGGAGGCTTGCGGAGATGGAAGGGATTACGCAGGCGCGTCCGATGGAAGCCATCAGCCGGTTCCAGGGCTGGTGCGGCGTCGTCGCCGACTGGTCCTCGGACCAGCGCGCGTTCAAGAACGTCTCCTGGGGGAAGGCCATGATGTGGATCTTCCTCCTCAGCGACACCTTCGTCTTCGGCTGCTTCCTGCTGTCCTACATGACGGTGCGGATGTCCACCATCGTGCCCTGGCCGAACCCGAGCGAGGTCTTCGCCCTGCATATCGGCGGCCAGGACGTCCCGCTGATCCTGATCGCCATCATGACCTTCATCCTGATCAGCAGCAGCGGCACGATGGCCATGGCGGTCAATTTCGCCTATCGCCGCGACCGCGTGCGGACCGCGGCCATGATGCTGGCGACCGCCGCCTTCGGCGCAGCCTTCGTCGGCATGCAGGCCTTCGAATGGACCAAGCTGATACAGGAGGGCGTCCGGCCCTGGGAGAATCCCTGGGGCGCGCCGCAATTCGGCTCCTCCTTCTTCATGATTACGGGCTTCCACGGCACGCATGTGACGATCGGCGTGATCTTCCTGCTCATCATCGCCCGGAAGGTCTGGCGCGGCGACTTCGACACGGAGCGGCGAGGCTTCTTCACCAGCCGGAAGGGGCGCTACGAGATCGTCGAGATCACCGGCCTGTACTGGCACTTCGTCGACCTAGTGTGGGTGTTCATCTTCGCATTGTTCTATCTCTGGTAGGAGCGGACCATGGCGCAGGCGGCGGCATCCGCGGACATCGGTCATGCGGCGGGGGCACCGGCGGAGGGACAGCAGCACCCGATCAGACTCTATCTCGTGGTCTGGGGGTGGCTATTCGTGCTCAGCACCCTCTCCTATCTCGTGGACTACTTCCACCTGCACGGATACCTGCGCTGGTCGCTGATCCTGCTGTTCATGGTGCTGAAGGCGGGCCTCATCGTTGCGGTCTTCATGCACATGGCGTGGGAACGGCTGGCCCTGAGCTACGCCATCCTGCTGCCGCCGCTGCTGGTGCTGGTATTCGTGGCGATCATGGTGTTCGAGTCCGACTACACCCTGCTTACCCGGATGCATTCCTTCGTGGCCGGCTCCGGCTGACCCCGCCCCGGCGAGAGGAGGCGTTGTGACCGCTCATGCCTCAACCATCACGGTTCAGTAACCGCGGCATTCTCGGCTTCGGCCTGCTGCTTTGCATCGCCGGCGCTGTCCTGGCCGCCTATCTGTTCGGCCTGCTGGACTGGTTCGGCGCCCGGTTCTGAGCCGCCTGCCACAAGCCGGTCAGGTCAGGGCTGCACCACCCTTCGGTATAGATGCCAGGTCGAATGCCCGAGCAGTGGCATCACGACCGCCAGGCCAACGAAGAGCGGCAGGCAGCCGACGAACAGTGCCAGCGCGACGAACAGGCCCCAAAGCGCCATCGTGACCGGATTGGCAAGCACCGCCCTGACCGAAGTCCATACCGCCACGCGCACGCCCACATCCCGGTCGAGCAGCAGAGGAAAGGAAACTACCGTCAGCGCCAGGACCAGGATGGCGAAGAGCAGGCCGACGGCATTGCCCAGGAGGATGAGCTTCCAGCCGGCCCAGGTGGTGAGGACCTGCCCGAGGAAGCCCGAAACCGATCCCGGATGCGCGTTGCCCATGGTCATCTGATAGATTGCCTGTGCGGCGAACAGCCAGGCGACGAAGATGACGCACAACAACAGCCCGAGCGTCGCGATTGAGGTGAGGGAAGGAGAGCGGAGCACGCCGAAGGCATGCAGCCAGGAGACGTCGAGCCCCTGCTCGCGGCGTCGGCTCAGCTCATAGATGCCGACCGCCGCGACGGGACCCATGAGCGACAGGCCGGCGACAAGGGGATAGAGCAGCGGCAGCAGCGGGCCACCAGCCGCCGCTCTTGCCGCGATGAGGCCGACAGCCGGGTAGATCAGGCCGAGGAACAGCAATTGCGTCGGCGTGGCCATGAAATCGTCATAGCCCCTTGCCACGGCATATCTGAGATCCGCTACGCCGATCTTGCGCAGGACAGGCTCGGTATGGTTCCGGTACATGTCGGCAGTCTTGGAGAGGATCGCCATCGTCCTGCCTCCTCTTGAACCGTTCGCGGAGGCATTCCCCGCGAAAGGGGTTGCCAGGGAGCGATCCGGCGGCCGATGGCGCCAAATGTGACCGTGCGCTGGCCGCGGGACGGCTGCCGGTCGGGCTGGTTTGCCTGATTCTAGCACCGGCTGGGGCTGTGGCGCACGCGTCTATCGCGGATTGCCCCGCGCCGGCCAGGGGCATGAAGCGGTGCCCATCCGGCAGGCGTGGCGCCGTGGCGAGACCGATCCTGCTACCCTGGTGGTCGGATGCGAGGCGCCGACCGGCCGGCGGCACCGGAGGTCATGAAATCGTGCGCGGCACGCCCGGCTTTCCTGGTGGGCATTCGAGGGCGGCGCGGTCCCATTTGCCGGCATCGGCCGCGGCGTCATAGGTGGATTGCAGGAAGTCCAGCAGCGCTGCCTCCGGCACGGCGGCACTGCGCACGGCTTCGTAGGGCAGAATGAACTCACCCAGCTCCTGGCTGAAGAAGGCGGCCGCCGGCCGGACAGGTGCCGAGCGGAAGCCCGCTGGTTCGGGATAGGCATAGGAATAGAAGGCCGGGTAGTCGATACCGCCGCCGCCCGGCCAGAAGCCCGCGCTGCTCACCTCATGGGAATAGGCCTCGCGGGTGACCGCATCGGCAAGGTGTGGAATGCCGCCCGGATGCGGCGGCGCGCGCCGGCCCGAGAAGCGCGTTACCGCCAGGTCGAAGCTGCCCCAGAAGAAATGCACCGGGCTGCATTTGCCGAGAAAGCTCGTGCGGAAGGCCTTGAACACCCGGTCGGCCTGCAGGAGCACCCACCAGAAGCGCTGCGCGTGGTCGGAATCATAGGCGGAATGCACCCGGTCCGCGCTGAAGCGGATCGGGTCCGGCACCTCATTAGGCAGTTCGTTGATTTTGACCGGCATGCCGAGATCGGCCAGTGCCGCCATGAGCGCCGCATGGAAGTCCGCGACCGATTGGGCGCGCAGCGGCACCTGCCGCTGCGGGCCATCGCTGGTCTCGATACGCAGCAAATGATCGATGAAGTCGAAGTCGATCTGAAGCGCGCGTTCGCCGCAGGGTATGGGCGAGGTGGTCAGCCCACGCGCGGTCACGTAGAGCGCAACGTGCCAGGAGTGATTGAGCCAGGGCGTCTGTGACAGCCGGACCTTGCCCACGATCTGCATCCAGAGATGCAGCGTCGTGCAGGTTTCCCGCCAGGCCGGGTAGGGCAGGTCCGGCCATGAAATCCGGTCCGTTCCTCCTTGCGTCATGCTGTCCTCCGAACAGGGACTCCGGTGACCGTGCCCGCCGCGTCGAAACGGCACCCTGCCGTGGCCGGGACCGATGCCTGGTCGCCCGGTCCCGACAGGGTTTGGTCCCTCGGGGCGGGGCCTCAAGCTCAAATCGCGGCCCCAAATCCCTCTTGGCCTGCCGTCGGCAGGCCCCCCAGGATCAGAAGGCGGGCACCACGGCGCCCTTGAAGATATCGCGCACGAAGGCCTTGACCTCCTCGGTCTGATAGGCGGCGACCAGGCGGCGCGCCCAGGGAGCGTTCTCGTTGTCGCGGCGGACGACGATCAGGTTGGCATAGGGGCTGTTGGCGTCCTCGATCACGATCGCGTCGCGCACCGGGTTCAAGCCTGCGGGGACGGCGAAATTCGTGTTGATGGCCGCGGCCTCCACCTCGTCCAGCGCGCGGGGGAGCTGCGGCGCCTCCAGTTCCAGGATGCGCAGCCGCTTCGGGTTCCCGACGATATCCGCGACCGTTGCCCGGAAATCGGCACCCTCCTTCAGCTTGAACGCCCCATGCGAGGCGAAGAGCACCAGCGCGCGACCGCCATTGGTCGGGTCGTTCGGGATGGCGATGCGGCCGCCCCGGGGGATGGCCTCGATCGTCTTATGCCGGCGGGAGTAGATGCCCATCGGGAAGACCATGGTCTTGCCGATCGCGACCAGCGGGAGGCCGCGATCGCGAATCGTCTGCTCCAGGAAGGGCAGATGCTGGTAGCTGTTGGCGTCGAGATCCCCGGCAGCCAGCGCGGCGTTCGGCTGGATGTAGTCGGTGAACTCGATGACGCGCAGGTGCAGGCCGTCGCGTGCGGCGATCTCGCGCACCTTCTCCATGACCTGCGAGTGCGGACCGGCGGTGGCGCCGACGCGGATGGGCCGCTGGGCCGAGCCGATCTCCTGGGCATGGGCCCTGAGGGGGAAGAGAAGCGCGGCGCCAAGCATGGCGCGGCGGGTCGGGTTCATCGCGAGATAGCCCTCTTCAACGGTGGGACAGGCGGCGGACCAGCCAGTCGCCAAGCGACTGCAGGCCCTGCACGAACAGGATCAGGATGACGACGACGATCGCCATCACCTCCGGCATGAAGCGCTGGTAGCCGAAGCGGATGCCGAGATCGCCGAGACCGCCGCCCCCCACTGCCCCCGCCATGGCGGAATAGCCGACCAGGCTGACGAGCGTGACCGTGACGGCGGCAACCAGCCCTGGCAGGGCCTCCGGCACCAGCACCTTCCAGACGATCTGCAGGCGGGTGGCACCCATCGCGCGGGCGGCCTCGATAACGCCGCGGTCCACCTCGCGCAGCGCGTTCTCGAACAGGCGGGCGATGAAGGCGGTGGCGGCAAGCGCCAGCGGGACGATGGCGGCCGTGGTGCCGATGGAGGTGCCGGCGACCAACCGGGTGAAGGGCACGATGGCCACCATGAGAATGATGAACGGCGTCGAGCGGATGGCGTTCACCACCAGCCCGAGCGGCCGGTTCACCGCCGCGTTCGGCGCCAGCCCGCCCGGCGCCGTCACCAGCAGCAGCAGCGCGAGCGGAAGTCCAAGAAGGATGGCGATGCCAGCGGCCGCGCCCACCATCAGCATGGTCTGCCAGCTGGCCTCGATCAGCAGGTCCTGCATCGCAGGGGTGAGCCAGGTCATGTCACGCCGCCTCCAGCTTCATCTGTGCCGTCTCCTCCGGCACAGCCTCCGCGACCTCGATCCCGATGGAGCGCATCCACTGTATTGCCCCGTCGATTTGGTCAGGCGGACCATAGGCCGCGAGCGTCATGACGCCGAAGGGCTCGCCCCCGATCGCGTCAATCCGGCCCGAGACGATGTTGAGATCGAGGCCGAAGCGGCGGCTCACCTCGCTGACCACTGCGCGCGTGCTGCTGGGGCCGGCGAACAGCACCTGCAGCAGGCGGCGAACCTCCTGCGGCCGGGGTTCCGGCAGGCGTGCGATGGTTCCGGCGGGCACGCTGTGGCCGATCACCTCCGCCACGAAGCTGCGAGTGGTGGCCGTCCGGGGCCGCGTGAAGACGTCGAAGACGCGGCCTGCCTCGATGACACGGCCGGCCTCCATCACCGCGACCCGATCGCAGATGGCCTTCACAACCGCCATCTCATGCGTGATCAGCAGCACGGTCAGATCGAGCCGGTCCCGGAGCGAGCGGACCAGCGACAGGATCTCGGCCGTTGTCTCCGGATCGAGGGCCGAGGTCGCCTCGTCGCAAAGCAGGAGCCGCGGACGGGAGGCCAAAGCACGGGCGATGCCGACGCGCTGCTTCTGGCCGCCGGAGAGCTGGGCCGGATAGGCGTCGCGCTTCGCCTCGAGGCCGACCAGTGGCAGGAGTTCCGCCACGCGGGCCTCGCGCTCCGCACGCGGGACGCCGGCGACCTCCAGGGGAAAGGCCACATTGCCCGCGACGGTGCGGGACGCAAGCAGGTTGAAGTGCTGGAAGACCATGCCGATGTCGCGCCGCGCGGCACGCAGTCCGCTCTCGTCAAGTGCGAGCATGTTGCGGCCGAGGACCTCGACCTCTCCGGAGTCGGGCCGTTCGAGCAGGTTGACGCAGCGGATCAACGTTGACTTGCCGGCGCCGGAGCGACCGACGATGCCGAAGATCTCACCCGGTGCGACCTCAAGGGAAACCCCGTCGAGCGCCACCGCGCCGGTGGCGCCGAAGCGGCGGCGCAGATCGGTGAGGCGGATCGCGGGCCGGGAGGGATCAGCCTCTGCGAATGGTTCAGGTGACATTGACGACTCTGGGTTCGGGAGCGGCAGATATCGGGGACTGCAAGGGGGCCGGTGCCTTGCGCCGGAGCTGAGCGGTGGGGCAGTGGCCATTGCCGCGCATCTGCACCGGCATGTCCCACGTCCTGGGTTTCCTTCCAAGGGAGAAGGCGCCATTCCTTGCCTGGGTTGCATACCAGCCGGCGATGCATGATGCCGGCTCAGGGGCGAGACTGCGGGTGCGCCGGATTGCCTGCCGGCGCACCGCGAAGAGTGCAGGTCCGGCGCGATCCAAGGAGCGCGGCTGTGCCATCAGGCCGCGAGTTCCCGGCGCCGTACGACAGAGCGCTTCTCGGGTCATGGCCATTCCCAGGATCTCGCGCCGGTGGCGCCTGCATCATCCGTGTGCGTCAGAGGCCGCCGCTGCAGGACCGGCACCCCAACCCCGGCGCAGCGGCCAAATCGGCCAGGAACAGGGACGGTGTGGCACCAAGGGCCGACTGCCTGGAACGCCGCCAAAATCCACGATACCGCACGGTGAAAACTGCTCCTGCGACGCTCTTCCCGGAGTCTGCTGCCCACTGAGCAACGTCCGGCAGCGCGCTTTATTTATGTGCGGAGCTGCTTTGTCAATCTGGGTATTTCACTATTCAATATTGTTATATTCGGCCGCCAGAGCTGGCCCTGTGCCCCTGCCCTTGCATGGGACCGTTCACGTCAAGGGCCGGATGCCGCGGCTCGAGATCGGACGGGCGAGGATCTGATCCAGCGGTGGCCGAGACCGGGCATGATCGCCGTGATGAGCCAGTTGGGCCAGCTCATCTCGATGATGGCAATGATGATGGGGCGTGGGCGGCGCAGGCTGCGGCTGCTCCTCCGTCGCTTCCACCGAGGGGGCCTGGCCGCCATCCGGCGGGCATGAAAGCGAGCGGCGCTGGAGAGCTCGTCCTGGCTTCCTCCAGTGGCGCCGAGAAGCTCGGTGTGCCGTGCCGCAGGCGACGGGCTTCCAGTGTAGCCAACGCCAGTTTCGACTGTAGCCCGATTCCGTGCGCCCCGACATCACCGCGCAACCTTGCCCCGATGTTGTCCCGGCATCCGGCGGACGGACGCCGCCGCCCGGCATCACTGGCAGCACTGCCGGCCAGCCTCGGCCCATAGCGGCGCCCCCACCCGCCAAGCAGAGGAGGAGAGCACATGCCTTCCATCAGGATCGCGGGATCATACTTCGCGGCCGCCGCGATGGTCGCGCTCACGGCCGGAGGGGCGCTGTCGCTGGGGAGTCGGACCGCCTTCGCGGGCACCGCGCCGGCCTGCATCGTCCGCGGCGCGCGCGGCCCCAACTACATACAGATCATCAACAAATGCAGCCGTCCCGAGAGAGTGGTGGTGAGAATCAAATTCGGGCCCGATACGGACTGCATCACCATTCCCGTCGGGCGGTACCACTGGTTCCGCTGGCATCTGGGGGGCTACAGGAAGACCGCGATCTGCGGCTGAACGCCGTGGCAGGCCGGTGCCGCCGAGGGAACACATGGGCGTCGCGACCGCCGCCGAGATCGACATCGGCACTCTGGCCGGATGGCCCTGCATCGCCGGGTGGCCCGAACGAAGCACGTCGTGATCCAGCCCGCATCGCAGGGCATGCGCCGGTTTCGGATGACATGCGGCGCGGTTTCGGATGCAGCCAAATTCTCGCTGCCTGACATCACGGCGCAATCCGCACCTCCCATCCTCGGCGCATCGCCAACGGACAGGAATGCGACCATGCCGAACATGCTGAACAGAATGCTGATCGTGGCTACCGCCCTGCTCGGCCCCGCTGCCCAGGTGCACATCGCCGCCGCGCAGGATTCCACCTATCCCCGCCTCGTAAACAATGGCGGGGATGTCGAGGTCGACTATGGCCCCGGCCCGCGCGGCAACATCCTCGGCGGCGGCCAGGTGGTGCTGAGCGGTGGCGGCGACAACATGCGGATCACCCGCCTGGATCCCGGTCCGGTCCAGTCCGGCGGGCTGATCGCCACCCTCACCGGCGGCGGCGACGAAAGCCGGATCACCTATGTGCAGCCGCAGGGCAGCGGCACCGCGATGGCAGCCATCGCCGGCAATGATCCGGCAATGGCGGCAGCCGAGGCCACGATGCGCACAGTCGCCGGGCGGTGATCCCCCCGATGGCCGCAAGGAGCGGGCCGGGCAGCGTCCACCGCACTTCGCACGACCTGCTCCTTTCTGCCGATATGATGGTGCAGGCCATTGCGCCGCAGCGGCGCGATCTGCTGCACCTGGAAGTGGTCCAGCCCGACCTGGTCCGCGTGCCGTTCGGGCGCCCCCGAGGTCGGGATCGGATGGCACCGGACCTCTGTCGCCCCGCCAGGGGCTGCGCCCGCAGAGCACCGGGAATCGCGACCGCAGTCAAAGACATGGATGCGGATCGTCGTCTGGAAGAAGGGCTGGCCGATGGACCACCAGAGCCGCAGGCCATGACGCTTCGTCGGGCGCGATCCGCTCCAGTCTTGCCCGGCACCACTCATGGATGTGGGCCGCCTTGCCGCCCAGGTGAAGATGTAGGACACAATCGTCCCGGGCGATGAACGCCGGGCGAAATGCAGGACGCTTCCGCATGAGTAGTGGGCCGGAAACCCGCAATGCAGTTGGCCTTAACGCACAAGCAGGACTGCGGTGTGTGGTCCTGGACACGGAGACCACCGGCCTCGACCCTGCCACCGGCGACCGCGTGATCGAGATCGCGGCGATCGAGCTGGTCAACCTCATGCCAACGGGAAAAACCTTCCACGTCCTGCTCGACCCCGAGCGGGAGGTGCCGGAGGAGAGCACCCGCGTCCACGGCTTCACCACGGAGATGCTGCGCGGCAAGCCGAAATTCGCCGATGTGCTGGAGGACCTCCTCGGCTTCCTCGCGCAGGATCCGATCGTTGCGCATAACGCGCCCTTCGATTTCGGCTTCCTGGATGCGGAACTGGCCCGCATCGGCCACCCGCCCCTGGACCGGGCGCGGATGGTGGACAGCCTGGCGCTGGCGAAGAAGCGCTTCCCCGGCCTGCCGAACAGCCTGGATGCGCTGTGCCGCCGCTTCGGCATCGATAATTCGATGCGCACCAGCCACAACGCGCTGCTGGACGTGAAGCTGCTGGCCCAGGTTTATCTGGAGCTGATGGGCGGAAGGCAGCCCGGCCTGCATCTGGCGGCCTCGGTCATGGTGCCGGCCATCGCCATGGACGGACCGCGGCGGGAGCGGGTGAGCCGGCCGATCGTACCGACGGCAGAGGAACTCGCCGTCCATGCGGAATTCCTGAAGAAGCTGAAGGATCCGCTCTGGCTGCAACCGCCTTTCGTGGAGGCAGCGGAATAGGCCTGGCGCGCCGGGATTGACGAAGCCCGCTGCGCGGCCGGATGGTTGCGGGCATGAATTATCTCTACCTTGCCATCGCCATCGTCGCGGAGGTCATTGCCACCTCGGCGCTCAAGGCGTCCGACGGCCTCAGCCGGCTCTGGCCCTCGCTGGTGGTGGTGGCGGGCTATGGGGTGGCCTTCTTCTGCCTGTCGCTGACGCTGCGGACGATTCCGGTGGGGATCGCCTATGCCATCTGGTCGGGAGTGGGCATTGTCCTGATCGCCGTGGCCGGCTGGGTCCTCTACCGCCAGGTCCTGGACCTGCCCGCGATCATCGGCCTGGCGTTGATCATTGCCGGAGTGCTGGTGGTCAACCTGTTCTCCAAGACGGTGGGGCACTGAAGCAGCCGGTCGGCGAAGGGCCGCATGGCCCGGAGCCGCATCGGGTGGGCGGGTTCAGCGCGGCAGCGGGCGCAGCGGCAGCAGGCAGGCCATGGCCAGGGCCGCCAGCAGTCCGGCCAGCCCGAGCACCGCGGCGGCAGGCAGGGCCGCGACCAGCGGCGCGGTCAGGGCCGGGGCCGCTGCCTGGGCCAGCAGGATCGGCAGGGCCAGCCGGCCCATCAGCACCGGATAGCCGCGCGCCCCGAACAGGGCCAGGGGCACGGCGCCGCGGCTGATGGTGAGGATGCCGTTGCTGGCGCCGTAGAGCAGCACGAAGGGCACCGCCGCCACCGGCCCCGCCAGCACCAGCGCCAGCGCGCCCAGCGGCAGCAGTGCTGCGCCCAGCCGCGCCACGGTCAGCGGGTGCGCCCCCTTGCCCAGGGTGAATTCCAGCAGCCGCCCGCCGACCTGGGACGGCCCCATCAGTGAGGCCGCCCCCACCGCCGCCGCCACCGACAGCCCGAGCCCGCCCAGTACCGTGATCATGTGCACCGAGAGCGTCGCGCTGATCAGCGCGCGGATCGTGAAGAAGCCGGCGAGCAGCAGGAAGCTGCGCCGCACCCAGGCGGCGGGCGGCGGCGCCTCGATCCGCGCCGGGCCGGATTCCGGCGCCCCCGCGCCGGTCCCCCGGCGCGGCAGCAGCAGGTAGAGCGGCAGGACCAGCAGCAGGTTGATCCCGGCATAGGCCAAACAGGTGCCGCGCCAGCCGAGCAGCGGCAGCAACGCCGCGGTCAGCGGCCAGCCCACCGTGCTGGCGAAGCCCGCGACCAGGGTGACCAGAGTGATGCTGCGCCGCGCCGCCTGGCCGTAGAGCACGCCGAGCGTGGCAAAGGCGGCCTCATACAGCCCGAGCGCCATGCCGGGGCCGAGCACGATCCAGCCGAGGAACCAGCCCCAGATCCCCGGCAGCAGGCCGAGCAGCAAGAGACCCAGCGCGATCACGCAGGAGGAGAGGATCAGCACCGGCCGGCCGCCGAATTGCTCGATGGCCCGGCCGGTCCGCGGCGCCGCCAGGCCGGAGATCAGCAGCGCCAGGGAGAAGGCGCCATAGACCAGCGCCGGATCGGCGCCGAGATCGGCGACCACGGCCGGTGCGAGCACCGCCGGCAGGTAATAGCTGCTGGCCCAGGCCAGGGTTTGCGCCACGCCAAGCAGCAGGGCGACCCCGCGTGGATCGGCAAGGCGGGAGCCCCGGAGGGCATCGGGCAGGGTAGTCATCCGGCGGCGCGTCGCGGCATGGCGCCATTCTTGCGCGGACGCCGCCCGCCGCCAAGCGGACGGCCGGGGCGGTCATCCGCCCCGGCCGGTGGTCAGCCCGTCAGCGACGGCAGGTCAGCCACGCATACTCCGCTGCAGTTCCTGCGCCATCTGCAGGTGCTGCTGCAGGGCCGGCAGGGTCTGGGAGGCGAACTGCTTCAACTGCGCATGGTCGCCCGCCTGCGCGTAATTGCGGAACATGTCCACGGCCATCTGGTGCGCCTGGACCTGCTGTTGAATGTACATCTGGTCGAATTGCGGCCCCTGCGCCTGCTGCAGTTGCGTCAGCAGTGCCTGGTGCTTCTGGTCAAGGCCCGACGGCATCTGCATGTTCTGCAGCGGGCCACTGCCGGCCTGCTGCATGAGCTGCTTCATCTCGTTCGTCGTCTTCGTGTGGTCGGTGACCATCCGCTGCGCGAACTGCTTCACCTGCGGGTTCTGCGACCGCTGCCCGGCCAGTTGCGAGGACTGGATCTCGAACAGGTCGCTCATTGCCGCCATGCGGACGAATTCGGGCGCGTTCACCACCTCGGCGCGCGTCGTCGTCTGGGACTGCATCGGCGTGGTCGCGCGCGGCTGCGTCTGGGTCTGCGTCTGGGCCAGGGCAGGGCTGGCGGCGAGCATCGCCGTTGCCGCGAGAAGGGCAAGTTTCCTCATGCGTCATATCTCCTGTATGGGCCGCTCGGGGAAGCGGCCGAGCCAGGTGCTAAACAGCGGCGGGGGAGGCGGGTTCGTTACCGCCCGCAGATCGCTCAGCGCGTGCTGAGCAAATGCCGCAGCCGCTTCGCCTGACGCTTGCCGAGGCCGATCAGCCGCACCTCCAGCACCTCCACCCCCTCGACCTGGCGCGGCCAGCGCTGTCGCAGCCGCTCCATTGCGTTCCGCGCCCAGGCGTATTGGTCGCGCAGCACAAAAAGACCGACGGCGATGAAGAGCAGCCCTTGCAGGATCGGCAGCACGGTGCCGAGCAGGCCGAGGACCACCAGCGCGAGGCCGGCGGATTTGCGCTTCCAGGAAGGGCGGTACTGCATCAGGCGGCGCGGGCGGCGGGCAGCGGGATCTTGCGGTCGCTGACGACGAAGAGGAACTCCGTGTTGGTCAGGCGTCCGACCTTGCCGACCTTCTTCCCCTGCGGATTGTGGATGCCGATCTTGGCGCCGACATAGCGGCCGTAGGGGATCTCGATCACCTGCACATGCCCGCGCGCGGCGAGCATCGCCTCCAGCGCCGCCCGGTGCAGATAGCCTTCGTCATTGAAGGAGACGACGAGGGTGCGGCAGCGCAGCGCCGCGATGGTGCGCTCCAGCGCCGGGCCGATGCCGCGCCGGCTGTTGAAGGCGCTGGTGCGGCTGCGGCAGTCGATGCGCTTGCAGGCCACGCCATAGACCTCCGGCTGGTCCCAGCGCACCAGCGTCTCCCAGACATGGTAGTTCCCGAGATAGGAGTGCTGGTTGTAGGGCGGGTCGAGATAGGCGAGGTCGCAATCGAGCATCGCCGCCACCTCCTCTGCCTCGCCGCAGAAGGCGGCGCAGGCACCGGATGCGGGGCGCGGCAGCAGGGCGGGCAGGCGCAGCTCCAGCGGGTTCAGCGCCCGCGGTGCCCAGCGCTTCATATAGGCCATCTGCAGCCCGGCGGTGGAATCCACCCGGTCGGCGGCCTCCAGCAAGGAGGTCAGCAGCACGGCCTCCAGCTCGGGCTCGGGGGAGAGGGCGATGATGGCCTCGCGGATCGCCTCCACCTTCTCCCCGTTCATCGGATGTAGGTAGCGGGAGCGGATGCAGTAGGTCTCGGTGAACCAGCCGGCGCGGCCGGGCAGGCGCTGCAGGTCGGCCAGGATCTTCCGGGCCGTCTCCGCCCAGCGCTCCGCATCCGCCTGCACGTAGCAGGTGGCGAGGACATGGGCGAAGGCGTTGTGGTCATTCGCCAGGACGCGGTAGCCGGCGCCCTTCAGCGCATGGCCGACGCGCGCGGTGCCGGAGAAGAGATCCGCCACCGTCGCGCCCGGCTCGGCGGCCGCCCCGACAGCCGCCAGGATGTGCCGCAGCAGGGCGCGCTTGGAGCCGATGTATTTTATCATGCCCGGCCTGCCCCCGCTGCGCGCAGCGGGGCTAGATGTGCAGTGCCCTGCCGTCCACGGCCAGCGCCGCCTCCTTCACCGCCTCGTTCAGCGAGGGATGCGCGTGGCAGGTGCGGGCCACATCCTCGGCGCTGGCGCCAAATTCGATGGCGAGCGCCAGTTCCGCGATCAGCGTGCCGGCATCCGGGCCGATGATGTGGGCGCCCAGCAGGCGGTCGGTCTTCGCGTCCGCCAGCAGCTTCACGAAGCCGTCCGTGTCGCCCATGGCCCGGGCGCGGCCATTGGCGGTGAAGGGGAATTTGCCCGCCTTGTAGGCGACGCCATCGGCCTTGAGCTGCTCCTCCGTCCGGCCGACCGAGGCCACTTCCGGCCAAGTGTAGACCACGCCCGGGATCGCTTCGTAATTCACATGGCCCGCCTGGCCGGCGATCAGCTCGGCGACCGCCACGCCTTCTTCCTCGGCCTTGTGGGCCAGCATCGGGCCGGCGATGGCATCGCCGATGGCCCAGATGCCGGGGACATTGGTGGCGTAATGCGCGTCCACCTTCACCCGGCCGCGCTCGTCCACCGCCACGCCGGCGGCATCCAGGCCGAGGCCTTCCGTGTAGGCGCGGCGGCCGATCGCCACCAGCACCACATCGGCCTTCAGCTCCTCGGCAGGCCCGCCCTCGGCCGGCTCCAGGGTCAGGGTCACGCCCTCATTGCCCTTGCGGGCACCCGTCACCTTCGTCTTCAGCCGGAACTTGAAGCCCTGCTTGGTCAGGACGCGCTCGAAGGCCTTGCCGACCTCAGCATCCATGCCAGGCACGATGCGGTCGAGGAATTCCACCACCGTCACCTGCGCGCCGAGCCGCCGCCAGACGCTGCCCAGCTCCAGCCCGATATAGCCGCCGCCGATCACCACCAGATGACCGGGCACCTTCTCCAGCTCCAGCCCGCCGGTGGAGGTGACGATGAACTGCTCGTCCACCTCCACCCCCGGTAGCGGGATGCTCTCGCTGCCCGAGGCGATGACGATGTGCTTCGTCTCATAGGTCTCGCCGTTCACGGCGACCTTGCCGGGACCGGCGATGCGCCCCTCGCCCTTCAGCCAAGTGATCTTGTGCTTGCGGAAGAGGAATTCCACGCCCTTCACATTGGCGGAGACGACCTCCCCCTTCCGTGCCAGCATCCGGGCGAGGTCGAGCTTCACCCCATCCACCAGGATGCCGTTATCGGCCAGCTTGTGCTTCGTCTCCTCATACAGCTCGCTGGATTGCAGCAGGGCCTTGGAGGGGATGCAGCCGACATTCAGGCAAGTGCCGCCCAGCGTCTCCCGCTTCTCCACGCAGGCGACCTTCATGCCGAGCTGGGCGGCGCGGATGGCGCAGACATAGCCGCCGGGGCCGGCGCCGATGACGATGACGTCGAAGCTCTCGGGCATGCGGGATCCTCAAGGGCCAAATTCCGGGCGGAAACTGGCCCCAACCGGCCATCAAGGCAAGCCCGGCAGGCCCCTGGCCGGTGCCGCACCATGCTCCCTGGCCAGATGGCTCTCGATCCGGGTCTCCGGCATGAACCAGGCGGAGATCAGGGCCAGGATGAAGAAGCCCGTGACATACCAGAAGAACCCGCTCTCGATCCCCTGGGACTTGAACCAGAGCCCGGCATATTCGGCCGTGCCGCCGAACAGGGCATTCGCCACCGCATAGGGCAGGCCGACGCCGAGCGCCCGGACCTCCCCCGGGAACAGCTCCGCCTTCACCAGCCCGCTGATCGAGGTGTAGCAGGAGACGACGGCCAGCCCCGCCAGGACCAGCAGCCCGGCCTCGATGGGCAAGGTCACATGTGCCAGGACGGAAAGCAGCGGCACCGTCATCAGCGCGCCGAGCACGCCGAAGATCAGCAGCATGACCCGCCGCCCGACATGGTCCGAGATGGCGCCGAAGACCGGCTGCAGGCACATGAAAATGAGCAGCACCACCGCCATAGTGGCGCTGACGGTGCGCACCGGCATGCCCGCGGTGTTGACCAGGTATTTCTGCATATAAGTGGTGAAGACGTAGAAGCTGAGCGACCCGCCCGCGGTCAGCCCCATCACCAGCAGCACGGGCCGTGGATGCTGCCGGATCAGCGCGAGGAGGGAGCCCGCCTCCGGCCGGTGCGCCTTCTCGGCGCTCTGCGTCTCGTGCAGGCTGCGGCGCAGGAACAGCGCGACCACCGCGGCCAGGGCACCGATGACGAAGGGGATGCGCCAGCCCCAGGCGCGCATCTCCTCCGTGGTCAGCAGCGCCTCCAGCACCACCAGCACCAGCACCGCCAGCAATTGGCCGCCGATCAGGGTCACGTACTGGAAGCTGGCGAAGAAGCCACGATGCCCGGGCAGCGCCACCTCGCTCATATAGGTGGCGGCGGTGCCGTATTCGCCGCCGACCGAAAGCCCCTGGGCCAGCCGGGCGACGGTCAGCAGCATCGGAGCGGCGATGCCGATGCTGGCATGGGTCGGCAGCAGCGCGACGGCCAGGGAGCCGGCACACATCAGCAGCACCGAGGCCATCATGGCGAAGCGCCGCCCGCGCCGGTCGGCCAGGGTGCCGAACAGCCAGCCGCCGAGCGGCCGCACCAGGAAGCCCGCGGCGAAGATCCCGGCGGCGTTCAGCAGTTGGGTGGTGCGGTCGCCGGAGGGGAAGAAGGCGGGGGCGAAATAGAGCGCCGTGAAGGAATAGACGTAGAAATCGTACCACTCGACCAAATTGCCCGAGGATCCGCCGACAATGGCCAGGATGCGGCGGCGCCGGTCGGCGGCCTCGTCCAGGGGCGGG
>CALGVL010000304.1 GCA_937930165.1 uncultured Acetobacteraceae bacterium | reverse complement strand
CGGACCCTGTCCGAGGCGGAGTCGCCGGGCGCCGCGCATCTGGCGGCGCATGCCGAGGCGGTGGCGGCGGCGCTTGCCGCCCAGCCCCTGGCCGGCCTGCTGCGCGGCGAGGTCCGCATCCCGGCCCCGGAGGAGGCCAGCCATGCCGCATGAATCCCCTGAATTCTCCCGCCCCCTCGCCCTGGCCCGCATCGGCCCCGAGGGGCGGCGGGAGGTGCTGGAGGCGAGTCCCGCGGAACGGGCGGCCCTGGCGCGCCGCTTCGGCATCCTTTCCATCGAATCGCTTCGCGCCGAACTCATGCTGCGGCCCGAACCCGACGGTGCGGTGCGGGCGGATGGCCGGCTGGAGGCGGCGGTCACCCAGTCCTGCGTGGTGACGCTGGAGCCGGTGGCGCAACGGGTGGAGGAGCCGATCGCGCTTCGCTTCCTCCCCTCCGGCCGGGAACCCGATGAGGGGCCCGAGGAGATCGACGAGATCGAGACCGAAGGCGACGTCGCCGATCTGGGCGAGGCGGTGGCGGAAGAGCTCGCCCTGGCCCTCGACCCCTATCCGCGGGCGCCCGGCGCCACCCTGCCGGTCACGGCGACGGATGCCTCCGGCAATCCCTTCGCGGCGTTGGCGGCGCTGCGGCAGAAGAATTGACCGGCCCGTCCCGCCGGCCATCCGGGACCGGGGCGGGGCGAAGCTTGCGTGACCGGGGGGGTGGTGCTACAGGCGCGCCCTCCCGCTGAATTCGCCGTTTGTTGAAAAGAAAGGCTCGGCGCCATGGCCGTTCCGAAGAAGAAGGTTTCGCCCTCCCGCCGCGGCATGCGGCGGAGCCATGAGGCGCTGTCGCGTGAGGCCCATGCCGAATGCTCGAATTGCGGCGAGCTGAAGCGCCCGCACCATGTCTGCCCCTCCTGCGGCCATTACGATGGGCGCGAGGTGGTGGCGGCCGGCAAGGCCCTGAAGGCCGCGGTCCGCACCTGACCCCCGGCAGGTCCATGCGCGGGGAGCGCGCCTAGATGTCGCACGCTTTCTCCCTGGCGATCGACGCCATGGGGGGCGACAACGCGCCCGACATCGTGCTGGACGGGCTGGAACTCGCCGCGGAGCGGCATCCGCAGGCCCGCTTCCTGCTGCTGGGCGACGAGGCGCGCCTCAGCGCCATGCTGGCGCAGCGCAAGCGGGCTGCGAAGCTCTGCCGGCTGCGCCATGCGCCGGATGTCATCTCCGCCGAGATGAAGCCGACCGCGGCGCTGCGCCAGGGGCGCAACAGCTCCATGCGGCTGGCCATCGACGCGGTCGCGGCCGGGGAGGCGGCGGGCGTCGTCTCCGCCGGCAATACCGGCGCGCTGATGGCGCTCGCCAAGATCGTGGTGAAGACGCTGCCGGAGATCGACCGGCCGGCTCTGGCCGCGATCGCGCCCTCGGCGCGCGGCGATGTGGTCATGCTCGATCTCGGCGCCAATGTGCAGTGCGATGCCCGCAACCTGGTCGAGTTCGCGGTCATGGGCGATACCTTCGCCCGTGCCGTGCTTGGCCTGACGGAGCCCTCCATCGGCCTGCTGAATGTCGGCTCCGAGGAGCTGAAGGGCGACGAGCGTGTCCGCCAGGCCGCCGAGGTGCTGCGCGACAGCCATGTTGCCGCCCAGTTCCACGGCTTCGTCGAGGGGCACGACATCACCGCCGGCACGGTGGATGTGATCGTGACCGACGGTTTCACCGGCAATGTTGCACTGAAGACCGGGGAGGGCGCGCTGAAGCTGATGCGCGACCTGCTGCGCCAGGTCTTCACCAGCAGCATTCCCGCGCGCATGGGCTATCTGCTGGCCCGCCCGGCGCTCGACCGCCTGCGCGAATGGATGGATCCGCGCCGCTACAACGGCGCCATCCTGCTTGGCCTCAACGGCGTGGTGGTGAAGAGCCATGGCGGTACGGATGCGCTGGGCTTCGCCCATGCCGTCGATGTCGCCATGGACATGGTGACGCACCGCTTCAACGACCGCATCCGCGAGGGCCTGTCCCGTCTTTCCACCCCGGCGCCGCGGGTCGAATCCGCGGCGCGCTGAGGAAGCTGTCATGACCACCCGTGCCCTGATCGCCGGCTGCGGCGGCTACCTGCCGGAACGCATCCTCCGCAATGACGAACTGGGCCGGGAATTCGGCCTCGACACCTCCGACGCCTGGATCGTCGAGCGCACCGGCATCCGCCAGCGCCATATCGCGGCACCAGGGGAGACCTGCTCCTCCATGGCTGCCACCGCGGCGCGGCAGGCGCTGGAACGGGCGGGCATTGCGGCCGGAGCGGTGGATGCCATCATCGTCGCCACGGCGACGCCGGATTCGGCCTTCCCGGCAACGGCGGTGCGGGTGCAGCAGCAGCTCGGTATCACCCGCGGCTTCGCCTTCGACATCTCGGCCGCCTGCACCGGCTTTGTCTATGCGCTCAGCATGGGCGATGCGCTGATCCGCGCCGGCCAGGCGCGCTGCGTGCTGGTGATCGGCGCTGAGGTCTTCTCCCGCATCCTGGACTGGACCGACCGAGGCACCTGCGTGCTGTTCGGCGACGGCGCCGGCGCCGTGGTGCTGACGGCCGGGGAGGGCAGGGGCACGGCGAGCGACCATGGTATCCTCTCCACCCATCTGCACAGCGATGGGCGCTTCGGCGATATCCTGCTGGTGGATGGCGGCGCTGGCTCCAATGGCGAGTGCGGCAAGCTGCGCATGGCGGGGCGGGAGGTGTTCCGCCACGCCGTCTCCAAGCTCGCCGCCGTGGTGGACGAGGCGCTGGCGGCCAACGGGCTGGGCCATGGCGATGTAAACTGGCTGGTGCCGCACCAGGCCAATCTCCGCATCATCGACGCCATGGGGAAGAAGCTCGGCCTGCCTGCCGACCGGGTGGTGGTAACGGTGGACCGCCATGCCAACACCTCTGCCGCCTCCATCCCCCTGGCCCTGGCCGAGGCTGCCGGCTCCGGCCGGATCCGGTCCGGCGACCTGGTGGTGATGGAGGCGATCGGCGGCGGCCTCACTTGGGGCGCCGCGCTGGCGCGGTTCTGAGCGGCCCGACGACCGGAGCGCCCTCGGACGCTGGAGATCGTTCGCGGCAGTGCCGCGACCGGCCAGGGAGCGGGACGCATTCCCGGAGGCCGAGGCCGCACATCCTTCGCCAGGACAGGACCTCATCCACACCGGCAATGATCGGCCCGGAAGCAACGCGCCGGCACGGAACGAACGGCCCGGCCCTCGGCACAGTTGACGCCCGCAGCGGATAGCGGCTTTCTAGCCGTATGAAGGGGTTGCGGGGACAGGTTCCGGGATGAACACCTTGACGCGTGCGCATCTGGCTGAGGCGATCTACGCCCAGGTCGGTCTGTCGCGGAACGAATCCGCCGCGCTGCTGGAGACGGTACTGGAACGCATGGCTGCGGCGCTCGAGGCCGGGGATCCGGTGAAGATCTCCGCCTTCGGCACCTTCATGGTCCGGCAGAAGGGACAGCGCATCGGCCGCAACCCGAAGACCGGGGTGGAGGTGCCGATCCTGCCGCGGAAGGTGCTGTCCTTCCGGCCCTCCCAGGTGCTGAAGGCACGGATCAACGGCCAGCCGGCACCGCGCAACGAGTCACGGGCGTGACTGCGGCGGATGGCCGGGCCGCCGGGGCAGCCCGCGAGGCCATGCTGCGCGGCGATCCCGACGGCCGGGGCGGCCTGGGCCGGCCGCGCCAGGATGCCGGCGCCGATTCGTCGGGTGATCCCGCCCGCGCCCGGGCCCGCAAGGCCCCTACCGCCTTCCGCACCATCAGTGAGGTCGCGGAGGACCTGCACATTCCGCAGCATGTCCTCCGCTTCTGGGAGACGAAGTTCCCGCAGCTCAAGCCGTTGAAGCGCGGCGGCGGGCGACGCTACTACCGGCCGGAGGACATCGCCCTGCTCCGGCGCATCAGCGACTTGCTCTACACCCAGGGCTATACGATCAAGGGCGTCCAGCGTCTGCTGCGCGAGGGCGGGCTGGAGGAGGCCTCGGGCGCCGAGGAGGCGGAGCTGACGGAACTCCCCGAGCCTGGTCTGGCCACGCTGCGCAGCATCCTGGAGGAGCTTGAGGAACTGTCGGCGGAATTGCACGCCCTGGCGGGGCGGTAGGGACGCGGCGGCCGCCCTTCGACAGCTATAGGTCGAATACGACTGGCCGGAAACCGCCATGCCGACTGGGCGGGCTATGGTTCGACGAGTCCGCCCCGGCGGTCGAAGCATCCGGACCGCGCCGGGACCGTTCGCGGCAGTGCCGCGAATCAGCCTGGCCAGCTGCCGCGCGATCAGGCCGGCCTGCTGCGGGCGAGGAACAGCATGGCCTCGCCGCCGGCAAGGATCTCGGCCGGGCTGCAATCCCTGGCCCGGCCATCCGGGTCGATCCGCCGCAGCGGGAAGCGGGCAGCCGCCTGCTCCAGCAGCGCGGCCGGCGCCCGGCAGCGGGCTGGATGGAAGGCGAGGAGGATGCGGATGGCCGGATTCGCCTCCAGCAGGCTCTGCATTCCGGCCCAGACATCCTCCTCCGATCCGGGAACGTCCAGCTTCACCAAGCCGGGCGGGCGAGGTGCAAGATAATCCAGGGAGGTGGCCGAGACTGTCATCACGCTGTCCGGCCGGTGCAGGTTTTCCTCCGCACCGTCTTCGGGCTCCAGCCGCGCGCCGGGCGGTCCGTCCTGCGGCACGATCAGGCGCCGCAGCGGGTTGAGCCCGGCCCCCAGCGCCGCCGCCGATACCTCGACGCGCTCGTCCAGCCCGTTCAGGGCGAGGTTCCGGCGCAGCAGTCCGGCGAGGCGCGGATGCGGCTCGAAGGCCAGCACGCGGCCCGTCGGCCCCACCAGGTCGGCGGCGAGCAGGGTGAAGTAGCCATAGCCGGCGCCGGCATCCACCACCGTCTCCCCGGGCCGCAGATTGCGGGCCAGGAAGGCCGTGGTCCACCACTCCCAATAGCCGTCGAGCAGCAGATGCGGCGCATGCGCCTGGTCCGCCGCATCGACCAGCATCTTGTAGCGGCCAAGGCTGCGGCAGAGCAGCGTTCCGCCGGCCATCGGGATGCCGCCGGCCAGGGCGCGGATCATGGATTGCGTCGCCGGCTGCCCGGCGCCGATGCGGGAGAGCGGCAGCAGGTGGCGGCGCGGCCGCAGCAGGTCGAGCAGACGAGCGAGCAGGCCCGGCCCGGGGTGCTGCCGCGGCGTTGCGGGGTCGCTGTCACCCCTTGGCATGGCTTGGTCTCCGGCATCGGGGGAGGGGAGCCGCGGGCCGCGGCGGTTCAAATCTTCTAGCCGTACTCGACCGGCTGGTGAAGAACGCATGTTGCGGCTGCGCTATGGCGTGGCGGCGGCGTTGGCCATAGGGTTGGCGTATGCACGACACCACCTTGCCCCCTGCCCATCCCGCGCCCTGGCCGGCGCTGCCCGCGGCCGAGGCCGGTTTCGATCCCGCCGCGCTCGCCGCCGCCATCGCTTTCGCCGAGGCGCATGAGACGCCCTGGCCGCGCGACCTCCGCGCCCATATCGAGGCAGGACATTTCGAACCGCCGCCGCACAATGCCATCCTCGGCCCGGTGGCGCCGCGCGGGGCGCCGAACGGGCTGATCCTGCGGCATGGCAGGCTGGTCGCGCGCTGGGGCGATACGCGCCAGGTGGACATGACCTTCAGCGTGGCGAAATCCTATCTGGCCATCCTGGCCGGGCTGGCGGTGGCGGACGGGCTGATCCCGGACCTGGATGCGCCGGTGCGCGACACCGTGGATGACGGCGGCTTCGAGGGGCCGCAGAACAGTGGCATCACTTGGCGACACCTGCTGCAGAACACCTCGGAATGGGAGGGCACGCTCTTCGGCAAGAGCGATGCCATTGATCGCGGCCGCAACCTGGGCGCGGAGGGCCAGGGCAAGAAGCGCATGGAACGGCCGCTGCAGGCGCCGGGCACCTACTGGGAATACAACGACGTCCGGGTGAACCGCCTGTCCCTGGCGCTGCTCCGCCGCTTCGGGAGGCCGCTGCCGGAGGTCTTCGCCGAGCGGATCATGGCGCCGATCGGCGCCTCATCCGACTGGCAGTGGCATGGCTACGAGACCTCCTGGGTGGAGGTCGGCGGCCGCCGCGTGCAGAGCGTCTCCGGCGGCGGGCATTGGGGCGGCGGCGTCTTCATCCATGCCGAGGACCAGGCGCGCATCGGCCTGCTGGCCCTGCGCCAGGGGGAATGGGGCGGGCGACGACTGATCCCGGCCGAATGGATCGCCGAATGCCGCAAGCCCTGCGCGCTGAACCCGCAATACGGGCTGCTGTGGTGGCTCAACACCGGCCGGGAGAAGTGGCCGAGTGCCAGCGCCGAGTCGGTCTGCTTCGTCGGCGCCGGCGGCAACTTCACCTGGATCGACCCGGCGCATGACCTGGTAGCGGTGCTGCGCTGGATCGATCCGCAGCGGCTGGACGGGTTCATGGCTGCGGTGACGGCGGCGCTGCGGGCTTAGCTCAGTGCCACCGCCAGGGGCATGGCGGTGGGGGTGCATGGGCCCAGGGCGGTGGGACGGGGCGCCAATGATGTGGCCTCGCCCAATAGGGCGGCGGTATTGCACCGTCAGGGCCTGGGCCGCAGCCTGATGCGGCGTCGCGGCGACCGCCCGGGCGTCAGCCCGGCGGCTGCGGGGATGGGGAGACGCTTGCGCATGGCCTTTAACTGTCCTGCTCCAGTCTTTCGGGCGGCGCTTCCGGCGCCATGACCGGAGCATCGCGGAACGCCCCTTGCGCCGGTTTCCGCCCCGGGTGAATCCCTGCTGAACTGCGGTTACTGGGCGGATGCACAACGCCATGATGGTGCCATCCGGCTGCCTTTGCCGCGCCATGGGAGGAGACAGGCCATGGGCCCTGCCACAGCGATGAATCTCGGCCGGCTGCTGACGCAGACCGCCCGCCGCATCCCCGGCCATGTCGCGCTGGTCTGGGGCGAGCGGAGCTGGAGCTGGGCCGAGCTCGATGCCCGCGTGGACCGCCTTTGTGCGGCGCTGCGGCAGCGGGGCATTGGCAAGGGTGACCGGGTGCTGGTGCATTCGCGGAACTCGAACGCGATGTTCGAGAGCCAATGGGCCTGCTTCAAGATCGGCGCCGTCTGGGTGCCGACCAATTTCCGCCTGACTCCGGCTGAGGTCGCCTATCTCGCCACCGTCTCGCGCGCCCGTGCCATGCTGCGCGACCGTGGCTTCGCGGATCATGCCGATGCGGTGCGCGCGGCCGGACCCTGGTGCGAATTCGTTCTGGCGGTGGGCGATGCCCGGGCCGACGAGATCGACTACGAGCAGGCGCTTGCCGCCGCTACCCCGCCGCCGCCGGACCATGAGGCGGATGTGGATTACAATGACCCGATCTGGTTCTTCTTCACCTCCGGCACCACCGGCAGGCCCAAGGCGGCGGTGCTGACCCACGGCCAGCTTGCCTTCGTCGTCACCAACCATCTGGCGGATCTCTTCCCCGGCGTGACGGAGCGTGGTGCCTCCCTCGTTGTCGCGCCGCTTTCGCACGGAGCCGGCATCCATCAGCTCGGGCAGGTGGCGCGCGGCGCCCGCACCGTGCTGCTGCCGACCGAGCGGCTGGACGTCGAGGAAGCCTGGCGCCTGATCGAGACGCACCGCGTGGAGAACATGTTCACCGTGCCGACCATCCTGAAGGCGCTGGTCGAGCATCCCGCAGCGGACCGTGTCGACCATTCCTCACTGCGGCACGTCATCTATGCCGGTGCGCCGATGTACCGGGAGGACCAGAAGCGGGCGCTGGAGAAGCTCGGCCCCTGTCTGGTGCAGTATTTCGGGCTGGGAGAGGTGACGGGGAACATCACCGTGCTGCGCCCGGACCAGCACAGCCTGGCGGATGACCCGTCCTTCCCGCTCGGCTCCGTCGGGGCGCCGCGCACGGGCATGGATGTCGCCATCCTGGACGAGAACGGGAAGCGCCTGCCGCCCGGCGAGACCGGGGAGATCTGCGTCCGTGGCCCCGCCGTCTTCGCCGGCTATTTCGAGAACCCGGAAGCGAACGAGAAGGCCTTCCGCTTCGGCTGGTTCCATACCGGCGATCTCGGCCATCTGGATGCGCGGGGCTTCCTCTACATCACCGGCCGCGCCAGCGACATGTACATCTCCGGCGGCAGCAACGTGTATCCGCGCGAGGTGGAGGAGGCGATCCTGACCCATCCCGGCATCGCCGAGTGTGCCGTGGTGGGGCTGCCGCATCCGAAATGGGGCGAGGCGGGCGTCGCCGCCGTGGTCCCGCGGGAAGGCGCCAGCGTGACCGAGGCTGAAGTCCTGGCGCATCTCGCCACCCGCATCGCCCGCTACAAGCAGCCACAGCGCGTGGTGGTCTGGGATGCGCTGCCGAAATCCGGCTATGGCAAGGTCCCGAAGATCCTGGTCCGGCAAAGGCTGGAGGAGGAAGGCGTCCGCTTCTGACCGCGCCCGCTATGGTGCGGCGCAGCATGCGGTGATACCCAGCGGCCATGCGATCCAGCCGCCTAAGCCTGATCCTGATCCTTGGCGCCCTGACTGCCATCGGGCCAATCTCGACCGATATCTACCTGCCTTCCTTCCCGGCGCTCTCCGCCGAATTCGGCGCCAGCGCGGCGGCGGTGCAGCGGACCCTGGCCGCCTCCTTCCTCGGAATGGCGCTGGGCCAGGGCTTCTATGGCCCGATTTCGGACCGTTTCGGGCGGCGGGTGCCGCTTTGCCTGGGCATGGGGCTGTTTGCGGTGGCCTCCATCGGCTGTGCCCTGGCGGGTGACATCGTCGGGCTCACCTGGCTGCGGCTGCTGCAAGCGCTGGGTGGCTGCGCCGGCGTGGTGATCGCCCGCGCGGTGGTGCGCGACCTGACCGAGGGGCCGGCCATGTTGCGGCTGATGTCGCAGTTGATGCTGGTCTTTGCCCTGGCGCCGATCCTCGGGCCTGTGCTCGGCGGCTGGCTGCTGACTCATTTCGGCTGGCGGGCCATCTTCTGGCTGCTGACGGGCTACGGCCTGACCATGGTGCTGGCCATCGCACTGCTGCTGCCGGAGAGCCTGCCGCAGGAGCAGCGGATGCGCGGCGGGGTGGCCGAGGCGATGGGCACCTATCTGCGCCTGTTGCGGGACCGGCGATTCATTGGCCAGGTGCTGGCCGGCACGCTGCCGCTGGCGGGCATGTTCGCCTATATCGCCGGCTCACCCTTCGTCTTCATGCAGATCCATGGCGTGGCGCCGGACCATTACGGCTTCTATTTCGGTGCCAATGCGGCCGGGATCATGAGTGTCTCGCAGCTTGTGGGCAGGCTGGCTCATCGCATCCCGCCGCTACGCATGCTGCGGGTGGCGCAGGCCGCGGCCGCCCTTGCCGGACTGGCACTGCTGCTGGTCGTGATGACCGGCTGGGGTGGCTTCCCCGCACTGGTGGTGGCGCTGTTCGCCTATATCGCCAGCCTCGGCGGCATCATGCCGATCGCCACCGCCCTTGCCCTGGGCGGGCATGGGCGGGTGGCGGGCAGCGCCTCCGCGATCATCGGCATGATCCAGTTCGCCCTGGGAACCCTGGCCGGGACGGTGGTGTCCGTGCTGCATGACGGCACGGCCATGCCGATGGCGCTGGTGATTGCCTTCGGCGGCGTGGCCGGCGCGCTGGCGCAGCGGGTGCTGGTCCGTTAGCCGGGCCGCACCTGCCCGCGCAGGACATGCTTCTGGACCTTCCCAGTGGAGGTCCGCGGCACCTCGGTGAACACCACCTGCTTCGGGCATTTGAAGCCTGCGAGACGTTCGCGGCAGAAGGCGATCAGTTCCGCTTCCGTCGCCTGCGCACCGGGCTTCAGTTCGACGAAGGCGCAGGGCACCTCGCCCCACTTCTCGTCCGGCTTGGCGACCACGGCAGCCACCAGCACCGCGGGGTGCTTGTAGAGCGTGTCCTCCACCTCAATGCTGCTGATGTTCTCGCCGCCCGAGATGATGATGTCCTTGGAGCGGTCCTTGAGCTGCACATAGCCATCCGGATGCTTCACCGCGAGGTCGCCGGTATGGAACCAGCCCCCGGCGAAGGCAGACTGGGTAGCCTTCGCATCCTTCAGATAGCCCTTCATCACCACATTGCCGCGCATCATCACTTCCCCCAGCGTGGCGCCATCCGCCGGCACCGGGCGCATGCTTTCCGGGTCCATGACATCCAGCGCCTCCAGCGCCAGGTAGCGCACGCCCTGCCGGGCCATCAGTTTCGCCTGATCGGACGCGGGCAAGGCGTTCCACTCCGCGTGCCACTCGTTCACCACGGAAGGGCCGTAGCATTCGGTGAGGCCATAGACATGCAGCACGGCGAAGCCGGCCTCCCGCATCGCAGCCAGCACGGCCTCCGGCGGCGGCGCGCCCGCGACAATGAATTGCACCTGATGCAACAGGTCCCGCTTATGTTCCGCCGGAGTGTCGAGCAGCGTCGCCATCACTACCGGCGCACCGCACATATGCGTCACGCCATGCTCGGCCATCAATTGCCACATGGCCGGGCCGCGCACCGCGCGCAGGCAGACATGCGTGCCGGCGACGGCGCAGATCGTCCAGGGGAAGCACCAGCCGTTGCAGTGGAACATCGGCAGGGTCCAG
>CALGVL010000303.1 GCA_937930165.1 uncultured Acetobacteraceae bacterium | reverse complement strand
CCCGAACCGAGCGCGACGGGCTGGCCGAGGCGCCGGAGGCCGCCGCCGCCCGCCGCCGCCAGGCCGGCAGCCTGCTGGCCGAGGCCGAGGCCGCGCATGAAGCCGCCGCCGCCGCCCTCGCCGCCGCCGAGGCCGAGCGCCAGGCCGCCGCCGAGGCCCGCCGCACCGCCGATGCCGGTTTCGCCGCCGCACGCGAGGCACAGCTCCGCGCCGAGAGCGCCGCCGAACAGGCCCGCACCGCAGCCGCCGCAGTGGAGGAGCGCATCGCCGAACGCCTCGGCGAAGGCGCCGAATTGCCCGAGCCGGGCGAGCTTTCCGACGCCGCCGAGGACAAGGCCCGCCGCAAGCTGGAGCGCCTGGCGAAGGAGCGGGAGGAGATGGGCCCGGTCAATCTCCGCGCCGATGTGGAGATGGCCGAGATCGAGGAGCGCATCGCCACCATCACGCGGGAGCGGGAGGAGATCACCGCCGCCATCGCCAAGCTGCGCGGCTCCATCGGCCATCTGAACCGGGAGGGGCGGGAGCGGCTGCGCACCGTCTTCGACAAGGTGGATGCGGAGTTCCGCAGCCTCTTCACCCGCCTCTTCGGCGGTGGACGGGCGCACCTGGCCCTGGTCGGCAGCGAGGACCCGCTGGAGGCGGGGCTGGAGATCTATGCCGAGCCGCCGGGGAAGAAGCTTTCCGCCTTGTCCCTGCTCTCGGGCGGAGAGCAGGCGCTGACCGCGCTCTCCCTGATCTTCGCCATCTTCCGCTGCCATCCGGCCCCGGTCTGCGTGCTGGACGAGGTGGACGCGCCACTCGACGACGCGAATGTGGAGCGGCTCTGCGACCTGCTGGATGCGATCGCGGCGGAGGGCGGCACGCGCTTCCTGATCGTGACACACCATCCGCTGACCATGGCGCGCATGCACCGGCTTTACGGCGTGACGATGCAGGAGCGGGGCGTCTCGCGCCTGCTCAGCGTGGATCTTGGCCGGGCCGTGGAGATGGCGGAGGGGCCGCGGACGGAATAGCGGCTCAGGATCCACGCTTGAGTTCTTTTTTCGTTCTTCACTTCGGGCGACGCCCCGTGCCAGGATGAGCGTGCAACGAAGGGAAAGAGCCATGCCCGTGCCGCCGATCCCGCCCGGTTATCGCAGCATCACCCCCTATCTGGCCGTGGAGGGCGCCGAGCGCGCCCTCGCCTGGTATGCGGAAGCCTTCGGGGCCCGCGAGCGCATGCGCCTGCCCATGCCGAACGGGCTGATCGGCCATGCGGAGATCGAGATCGGCGACAGCGTCGTCATGCTGTCCGATGCCTGCCCGGACTGGGGCAACCGCAGCCCCACCGCCCTCGGCGGCTCGCCAGTGACGCTGCACCTCTATGTTGCGGATGTGGACGCTACGCTGGACCGCGCCGTGGCGGCGGGGGCGGAGCTGATCCGCCCGGTCGCGAACCAGTTCTACGGCGACCGCTCCGGCGCGGTGCGGGACCCCTTCGGCCATGTCTGGCACATCGCCACCCATGTCGAGGATGTGCCGCCGGAGGAGATCACCCGGCGCATGCAGGCCATGATGCAGGGCCAGGGCGGCTGAGATTACCGGCAAGCGTCTCGCCGCCGCCTTCCGGCTCGACCAGGAAGGCTGGGCGCGGCACGCCAATCCCTGGAGCGTCTGGACCCGGGTGGCGACCACGCCCCTGCTGGTGCTGGCGGTCTGGAGCCGGACCTGGATCGGCTGGTGGGCGGCGCTGCCGGTTGGCCTTCTGCTGCTTTGGCTCTGGCTGAACCCCCGTGCCTTCCCGCCGCCGCGCAATACGGAAAGCTGGGCGGCGAAGGGGGTGATGGGGGAACGGATCTGGCTGCAGCGGAAGGCGGTGCCGATCCCGCCGCGGCATCGGGTGCTGCCCTGGGTGCTCGGTGCCGTCGCCGGTCTCGGCACGGTGCTGCTGGCCTATGGCCTCATCCTGCTGCTGCCCTGGCCGACCCTGCTGGGTCTGGTGCTGGTGATGGGCGGCAAGCTCTGGTTCGTGGACCGCATGGTCTGGCTGTACGAGGACATGCGGGGCGACCCGCGCTGAGCCCCTGGCGGAAACCGCCCCGCGCCGGCGCGTCCGGACCGGACATCCGAGCCGCAGGTGGGACCCCATGTCCGAGCAGCGCGTCCATCTTCGCTACAGCGATGATGTCGAGAAGCGTCGGCCCGATAAGGACGCGGCCATTGACCGCATCATCGCCGCGATGCGGCGCACGAGCCAATCCGCGGCCGGCAGCACGGCCATGTCATGCGCACTGAAGGAGATACCGGACTAGCGGCCGCACCACGACGGCGCGGTCACGCTTCGTTGCTTGACGCCCGCACAGGGCGGGCGCGTTCTGCCGCCCATGCCCTTCGGCCTCTTTGAACGCTTCCTCGATCCGGTGGCGCCGCCGGGGGAGCCGGCCGCGCGCCTCTTCGGCACTCCGGTCCCGGAACAAGCGCCACCGCGCCGGCTGCTCGGCTTCTACTGGCACTTCATCCGCCAGGCACGGGCGCTGTTCCTGGCGCTGTTCCTTGCCGGCCTGCTGGTGGCGCTGCTGGACGCGGCCATCCCGGCCATCATCGGCCGGCTGGTCGCGCTGCTCTCCAGCCATTCGCCGGAGGCGCTCTGGGCCGATGCCTGGCCGCAATTGCTGGGCATGGGGGCGATCGTGCTGATCGGCCGGCCTCTGGCGATCCTGGCGCAGAACCTCATCACCCAGCAGGGCATCAGCGGCAATTTCACCTCCCTGATCCGCTGGCAGAGCCACTGGCAGGTCGTCCGCCAGGGCCTGCCCTTCTTCCAGGAGGACTTTTCGGGACGCATCGCCAACCGGGTAATGCAGGCCGGGCCGGCACTGCGGGAGAGCGTGGTCCAGGTGGTGAATGCCGTCTGGTACATCCTGGTCTATGGCACCGCCGCGCTGAGCCTGCTGGGCCATGCCGACTGGCGCCTGGCCATGCCCATCGCGGTCTGGTTCCTGCTCTATGCGGCCCTGCTGCGCGTCCTGGTGCCGCGGATGCGGGAACGGTCCCGCAAGGCATCGGAACAGCGCAGCCTGCTCACCGGCCGGATCGTGGACAGCTACACCAACATCCAGACGGTGAAGCTCTTCGCCCGGGCGCGGGAGGAGGACGCCTTCGCCCGGGAGGGGCTGGTCGGGCTGAACAAGGCCTTCCAGCGGCAGATGCGGCTGGTGACGCTGAACGGCTTCGCCCTGGCCAGCCTGAACGCCACCATGATCACCGCGACGGCGGCGGTCGGGGTCTGGCTGTGGACGCGGGGCGAGATCGGCCTGGGGGCCGTCGCCACGGCACTGCCCATGGCCTGGCAGATCGCCAACATCTCCGGCTGGGTCGCCTTCAACGTCACCTCGATCTTCGAGAGCCTGGGCGTGGTGCAGGAGGCGATGGGAAGCATCGCCGTGCCCCCCACCGCCCCGGACCCGCCCGGCGCGGTGCCGCTGCGCGTGACCCGGGGCGAGATCCGTTTCGAGAATGTCCATTTCGGTTATGGCCGGAATGCGGGAGTGCTGCAGAGCCTGGACCTGCGCATCGCCCCCGGCGAGCGGGTGGGGCTGGTCGGCCATTCCGGGGTGGGGAAATCGACACTGGTGAGCCTGCTGCTCGGCTTCTTCCGGCCGGAGGCGGGGCGGATCCTGGTGGATGGGCAGGACATCGCCACCGTGACCCAGGAATCGCTCCGCGCCGCCATCGGCGTGGTGACCCAGGATACGGCCCTGCTGCACCGCTCCATCGCCGACAATATCCGCTACGGCAGGCCGGGGGTGGATATGGAGGAGATCGAGGCCGCCGCCGCCCGCGCCCATGCCGACGGCTTCATCCGCGAATTGCAGGACTGGCGCGGCCGCCGCGGCTATGACGCGCATGTGGGGGAGCGGGGGGTGAAGCTCTCCGGCGGCCAGCGGCAGCGGATCGCCATCGCCCGCGTGTTGTTGAAGGACGCCCCCATCCTGGTGCTGGACGAGGCGACCAGCGCCCTGGATTCCGAGGTGGAGGCCGCGATTCAGGAACAGCTTTCCGAGCTGATGGCCGGCAAGACGGTGATCGCCATCGCCCACCGCCTCTCCACCATCGCCCGGATGGACCGGCTGGTGGTGCTGGACCACGGCAGGATCGTGGAGGAAGGGACGCATACGGGCCTGCTGCGCCGGGGCGGCGTCTATGCCAGACTCTGGCGGCAACAGAG
The DNA here is from genome assembly GCA_937930165.1 of uncultured Acetobacteraceae bacterium. Classification (GTDB taxonomy): domain Bacteria; phylum Pseudomonadota; class Alphaproteobacteria; order Acetobacterales; family Acetobacteraceae; genus CALGVL01. Next base: position 6,408 of record CALGVL010000303.1, on the reverse strand, counting down.
CGGGGCCTTCGCCGAGGCGCAGCCCGTGCGCTGAGCGGTCCGGTCGGCAAAGGCCCCGGAATTCGGGCGGAGGCCCGTCCGGAGGGCTCGCACTTGCTTGACACTGCGCGGGGGGCGCCTTACGAGCCCGGTGCCTTCCGGCGGGGAACCGCAACGGAGGAGCAAGGGTGGACGAGCGCGACGGCTTCGAACGGCGACTCCAGGAGGCACGGGCCCGCCAGGGCCTGGACAAGCCAAAGGGGGTCGGCCGTGGCGGCCTTCCGACCGGTCCGTGGGGGATCGGCTTCCGCGCAGGTCTCGAAGTGGTTTCGGCCCTGGGGGTCGGGATCGCGATCGGCCTGCTGCTGGACCGGTGGCTCGGAACCTGGCCCTGGCTCTTCCTGCTGTTCTTCGTGGCGGGCGCCGCCGCCGGGATTCTGAACGTCTATCGCCTGTTCAACCCGCGCCGCGGCCAGCCTGACTGATGTCTCGATGAGCGGGGGAGCCGACCGTGGCGGCCGAGGGCAAGATCGACGCACTGCACCAGTTCGAATTGGAGCCGGTTTTCGGCGCCATTGGCCGATCCGTCAACTTCACCCAGTCGAACGCCTTTATGCTGCTGGCAGTGATCCTGCTCAGCGTGCTGATGATCTGGGGCATGTCCCGCCGCGCCATCGTGCCGGGGCGGCTGCAGGCGCTGGCGGAATCCTCCTACGAATTCGTGCATGAACTGGCCACCGGCCAGATCGGCGATGAGGGGCGGCGCTTCTTCCCCTTCATCTTCAGCCTGTTCATGTTCATCCTGCTCGGCAACCTGCTGGGCCTGATCCCCTACTCCTTCACCTTCACCAGCCACATCGCCGTCACCTTCGTCCTGGCCGCGATCGTTTTCGTGCTGGTGACGATCGTCGGCCTGGTGATCCATGGCTGGCACTTCTTCACCTACTTCTTCCCGCAGGGCGCGCCGAAGCTGCTGGCGCCGCTGATCATCCCGATCGAGGTCATCTCCTACCTCTCGCGCGTGGTCAGCCTCTCCGTCCGTCTCTTCGCCAACATGGTGGCCGGGCACGTCATGCTGATCGTCTTCTCCACCTTCGTGGTGATGATCGGTTCGGCCGGCGTGATCGGAATCTTCGGGGCGGCGCTGCCGCTGCTGGTCACCTCCGTGCTCTACGCCTTCGAGTTGCTCGTGGCCTTCCTGCAGGCCTATGTCTTTGCCATCCTGACCGCCATCTACCTGCACGACGCGGTGCATCTGCACTGAGCCGCGCGGGCTGGAACCACCCACCCCATCCACCCACCAGGACAATCGGAAGGACCTGTCATGGACGTTCTCGCCGCGAAGGCCCTCGGGGCCGGCCTCGCCGTCATCGCCCTCGCCGGCGTTGGTATCGGCATCGGCAACATCTTCTCCTCCATGGTCGCCAGCGTGGCCCGCAACCCGGGCGCCCGCGACGCCGTCTTCCCGATCGGCATCCTGGGCTTCGCGCTGACGGAAGCCGTGGCGCTCTTCGCCCTGCTGATCGCCTTCCTCATCCTCTTCACCTGAGAACGCGGCCGGCTATGCGGGGCGCGCCGCCGGCCAGACCCGGCCGCGCGCCCCATCCGCGTTCAAGGGAGACGGGCATGACCAAGCGTATCCGCCTCGCCGCCGCATCCCTGCTGGCCCTGCTGCCGGCCATAGCGCATGCGGCCGAGGGGCACGGAGAGGGCGGCGGGATGCCGCAGCTCCGCTTCAACGACCCGTTGATGCTGGCCCAGATCGTCTGGCTGCTCATCATCTTCGGGCTGCTCTACTACATCATGAGCGCCATCGCCCTGCCGCGCGTGGCCGAGGTGCTGGAGACCCGGCGCCGCCGGATCGAGGGCGACCTTGAGGCCGCGCAGCAGGCGAAGCAGCGGGCCGATGCCGCACTGGCCGAGCACCGCGCCGCCACCGCCCGCGCCCGGGCCGAGGCCCAGGCCGCCATCGCCCAGGCGATGGGCCAGGCCCAGGCCGAGGCAGCGCAGAAGGCCGAGGCCTTCAACGAGCGGCTGAACGCGCAGATCGAGGAAGCCGAGAAGCGCATTGCCGCGGCGCGGGATGCCGCCATGGGCGCGCTGCGCCAGGTCTCGGCCGACACGGCCGAAGCGCTGGTCAGCCGCCTGACCGGCAGAGCCGACCGCGCTGCCGTCACCCGCGCGGTGGAGCGCGAATTGCAGGCCAGGGGGCACGCCTGATGGAAGGGAACTCGATTCTGGCCGATCCCCATATCTGGGAACTGGTCAGCTTCCTCCTCTTCTTCGTGGTGCTGGTTCGCATCGGCTGGCCGCGCATCGCCGCCATGCTCGACGCCCGGGCGGACCGGGTGAAGGCCGAGCTGGAGGAAGCCTCCCGCCTGCGGATCGAGGCCGAACAGCTGCTGAAGCAGGCCGAAGCCGACCGCGCCGCCGCCCTGAAGGAGGCGGAGCAGCTCCTCGCCCGTGCCAAGGCCGAGGCCGAGCGCGTGGCCGCCGCCGCGGCGGCGGAGGCCGAGGCGGCCGCGAAGCGGCGCGAGCGCATGGCGATGGACCGCATCGCCGCGGCCGAAGCCCATGCGCTGACCGAGGTGCGCAACGCTGCAGCGGAAATCGCCACTGCCGCGGCGCGCAGCGTCATCGCCGAGCAGATGGACCCGGCCACCGATGCCAAGCTGATCGACCAGTCCGTGGCGGACCTGCCGCGGGTGCTGCGGGCGGCCTGAGCCGTCCGGTCGCCCAACGCCGTAGGCGGAGGGCGTGAAACGGCCGGCAAGATGCAAGCCGCATCCCGCAGGGGATCAGACCGGACGGGGGCCTTTGGGCCCCCGTTCCCGTTTCAGGGGGCGGCGATGCCGGCCCCTCTTCCCCGAAGCCTCTACTCCCCGTAGCGTACCGTCGGCCGTTCACGCCCACGGGAGAAGAAGATGCGTCGCCTCGCCCTTGCCGCCGCCCTCCTGGCCGGCACCAGCCTCGCCGCCCAGGCCCAGACCGTTTTCCGCTGGGCCAATGACGGCGACGTCAATTCCATGGACCCCTATACGCGGCAGGAAACCTTCCTGCTCGCCTTCGGCTCCCACATCTATGAGCCGCTGGTCCGCCGCAACAACAAGATGGAGCCGGAGCCGGCCCTGGCCGAGCGCTGGGAGCAGCCCTCCCCCACCGTCTGGCGCTTCCATCTCCGCCGCGGCGTGAAATTCACCGACGGCACGCCCTTCACCGCCGATGACGTGGTGTTCAGCGCCCAGCGCGCCCGCGCCCCCGGCTCCAACGTCCAGGGCGTGCTGGCCTCGGTGAAGGAGGTGCGGAAGATTGACGACCACACCGTCGAGTTCGAGACGCACTACCCGAACCCCATCCTGATCCTGGAGATCACCAACTGGGGCATGTTCTCCAAGGCCTGGGCGGAGAAGCACAACGCCACCCGCCCGGCCGACCTGACGACGCGGGAGGAGAATTTCGCCACCCGCAATGCCATGGGCACCGGCCCCTTCCGCCTGGTCCTGCGCGAGCCCGACCGCCGCACGGTGCTGGAGCGGAACCCGGACTGGTGGGACAAGCCGGTCCACAACATCGACCGGGCCGAGCTGAACATCATCGCCAATGACGCGACCCGCGTGGCCGCGCTGCTCTCGGGCGAGGTGGATTTCGTCTATACCGTGCCGCCGCAGGATGTGGAGCGCCTGCGCCGCTCGCAGGGCATCCAGATCATCCAGGGGCCGGAGCTGCGCACCATCTTCCTCGGCATGGATCAGAGCCGGCCGCAATTGCTGAAGAGCGACGTGCAGGGCCGCAACCCCTTCCAGGATGTGCGGGTGCGCCGGGCCATGCTGCTGGCCATCGACGTCAACGCCATCCATCGCACCGTCATGCGCGGCCAGTCGCGGCCGACCAACCTGCTCTACGGCCCCGGCGTGAACGGCTTCCGCGAGGAGGACGACAAGCGCCCGGCGGTCAATATCGAGCAGGCGAAGAAGCTGCTGGCGGAGGCCGGCTACCCGAACGGCTTCGGCGTGACCCTGGACTGCCCGAACGACCGCTATGTGAATGACGAGGCGATCTGCACTGCGACGGTCGCGATGCTGGCCCGTATCGGCATCCGCGTCACGCTGAACGCGCAGACCCGCGCCCGCTACTTCGCCGAGATCAACGCGCCCCGCTTCAACACCAGCTTCTACATGCTGGGCTGGACGCCGGCGACCGGCGATGCGTACAACTCGCTGTACAACCTGGCCGCCACGCGGGGCGATGCGCGCGGCGTGTTCAACAGCGCCGGCTATTCCAACCCGGCCTTCGACGCCCTGCTCGAAAAGATCGCGGTGGAGACGGACCCGGCGAAGCGCCAGCAGCAGATCAGCGAGGCCAGCCGCATGCTGCAGGAGGATGTCGCCTTCATCCCGCTGCACCAGCAGCAGATCGTCTGGGCGGCGCGGCAGAATGTGAAGGTGGTGCAGACGGCGGACAACTACATCCAGCTCCGCCGCTTCCGCATCGAGCCGCCGCGCTGAGCCGCAGCGGCCGACATGCGAAGGGCCGCCGGGGCATTCCCCGGCGGCCCTTTCCGTCTCTGGCGGCCGATTCGCGGCTGCGACGCCCCCGCCCCTTCGCCGATCAGGCGCCTTCTATTGGGCGGGCCGCTTCACGGCCCCGGAGCCTCCGCCCCTTCGCTGATCGGACCGCGTCAGCGCTGCGCCGTCGCCACCGCCAGGAAATTGGCAAGCGAATCCTCGGCCACGCGCGCCCATTGGGTCTGCTCCAGCCGGAAGCGGTCCCATTGCTCATGGATGCGCCTGAAGCGCGGGTTCTGCGCGCCAAGCTCGGCATAGAGCTCCTGCGCCGCGCGGTAGCAGGCGCTCATCACGTCGCGCGGGAAGGCGCGGAGCTGGGCCCCCCCGGCGATCAGCCGGCGCATCGCCGGCGGGTTCAGCACGTCGTAGCGCGCCGACATCCAGTGCCAGGATTCGGCGCAGGCCACCTCCAGCACCGCCTTGTACTGCGCCGGCAGCGCATCATAGGCGCGAGCGTTGATCATCAGGTCGATGGAGGGCGAGTACTCCCACCAGCCGGGGTAGTAGTAGTAGGGGGCGATGCGGTGGAAGCCCAGCTTCTCGTCGTCATAGGGGCCGACCCATTCGGCGCCGTCGATCACGCCGCGCTCCAGCGCCGGGTAGATGTCCGGCCCGCCGAGCTGCTGCGCCACCACGCCCAGCTTCTGCAGGACCGTGCCGCCATAGCCGGCGATACGGAATTTCAGCCCCTTCAGGTCCTCGACGCTCTTGATCTCCTTGCGGAACCAGCCGCCCATCTGGGATCCGGTATTGCCCGCCGGGATCGCGACGATGCCCTGGTCGCGATAGACCTCGGCATAGAGTTCCCGCGCTCCGGCATGGGTCAGCCAGGCCCAGTGCTGCTTGGTGGACAGGCCGAAGGGCAGGCAGGTGACGATGGCCAGGCTGGGATCCTTGCCCAGATAGTAGTAGCCGCTGGTGAAGCCGCATTCGACATTGCCGTTGCCCACCGCATCCATCACCTGCAGCGCCGGCACCACCTCGCCGGGGCCGAAGACCTGGATCTGGAAGGCGCCGTCGGTCAGCTCGGAAACCCGGCGCGCCAGATGCTCCTGCGTGCCCCAGAGCGTGTCGAGCGATTTCGGGAAGCTGCCGGGGCAGCGCCAGCGGATACGCGGCTGTGCGGAAGCGAGGTTGGGCGCGGCCAGGGCGGCAGCGCCGGCCGCGCCCGCAGCCCCGCCAGCGATGAAGCGGCGGCGGTCCATTCGTTTTCCTCCCTAGCATGTTCTGCTCTCTGGGAAGCGAAGCTTGCGCGGAAAGCCGGGCGCCGCGCAACGGCCCATGGCTTCCGCCCGCGCCGTTGCGATGCCAGTCTCCCCCACCCGGCAAGCACAAGTGGGAGAAGGCGCATGGGCCAGGAGCGCGAGAGAGTAGGTTTCATCGGCCTCGGCCGGATGGGGCGGGGCATGGCCTCCAACCTCCGGCGCCGGCAATTCCCGATGACGGTCTTCGACATCGCCACGGAGCCAGTGCGGGCGCTGGAGGCGCTGGGGGCAGAGGCGGCCCCGGATGCCGCGGCGGTGGCCCGCGCCAGCGACATTGCCATCACCATGCTGCCGGGGCCGCGGGAGGTGGCGGAGACGGTGCTCGGCACCGGCGGCATCCTGGCCAATCTGCGGCCCGGCGGGCTCGTCATGGACATGTCCACCGTGGATCCGGAGACGACCGACCGCCTGGCTGCCGCCTGCGCCGAACGGGGGGTGGGCTTCGTGGATGCGCCGGTCGGCCGCCTCGCCTGGCATGCGGACCGGGGCGAGTCGCTCTTCATGGTCGGCGCCAGCGATGCCGATTTCGCCCGGGTGAAGCCGCTGCTGGAGGCAATGGGGACCACCATCCACCATTGCGGGGGCCCCGGCGCGGGCAC
>CALGVL010000302.1 GCA_937930165.1 uncultured Acetobacteraceae bacterium | reverse complement strand
CGTTGCGCGCGAAGAGGATGGCGCCGAGCGGCGGCGATTCCCGGCACAGAGCCGCTTCCTCCGCCGTCAGGGCGGGGCCGGACAGTCCGACGATGGCCGCGCGCATCCGCTGCATGGCAGGCTCAGGACCCGATGGGCATGCAGTTGCCGCCCTTGCTGCGCACCGCCTCGCAGAGCGCATGGGCGGCGGCGGAATCGGCAAGGCCACCGGTGCGCAGCCGGAAGAGCGGCGCCTGCCCATCCCGCTCCAGCCGGATGATGCGGGGCTGGAAGCCGGCAAGTTCCGGCACCCGGCGGACCAGTCGCTCCCACTCCCCGCGCGCCGCCTCCTCCGAGGCCAGGGCGCCGAGTTGCACCTGTGCCCGGCCGCCGGCCACCGGCCGGATCGCCGGGGCGGGCGCGGGGGCACTCACCTGCGCCGATGGCGCGACCGGCGGCGCCATGCTGACTGGCTGCGGCGCCGGCTGGGCGGGCGCTTCCGGGTCGGAAGGCGCTGGCGCGGCCACCGGCGGGAGAAGCGAGATCGCGGCCCCGGGCGGGGCCGCCTCTCGCCGCAGCAGGTCGAGTGCCGGCAGTTCAGGCCCCTCATCCAACCGGGCATTGGCGCCCTGGCTACGTTCCGCCGCCCGCCGGACCGCGGGCGAGAGCAGCACGAGCTGGTCCTGATTCGGCACCACCAAGCCGCCCGGATTCTCCGGCCTGATCTTCAGCGGCCGGCTATCGGCCTCGATCACCGGAACCGGCTGCGGCCCCATGCGCGAGATACCCCAGGCCACCGCGCCGCCCAACGCGGCGACGGCGCACAACCCGCCCGCCATTGCGAGCATGCGCCAGGGCGGACCGGAGCGTTCCGGTCGCGGGCGCCAGGATGGAACCGTGATGTCGCTCACCGCATCTCCTCGACCGGCGTGACCCCCATCACCGCGAGACCCGAGCGGATGACCGTCGCCGTGGCCGCGACCAGGGCGAGCCTTGCCCGGGTCGCTTCCGGCTCATCCCCCCGAATGAACCGCAGGGTCGCGTCCTCGCGACCCTTGTTCCACAATACATGAAAATCGCCGGCCAAGTCATGGAGAAAAAAGGCGATCCGGTGCGGCTCCCGCGCCTGGGCGGCCGCCTCCACGGTGCGAGGCCAGGAAGCGAGGCGGCGGATCAGGGCAAGTTCGGCCGGATCGGCAAGCGCCCCAAGCGGCGCCGCGGCAAGCTCCGCCGCCGAGGGGTCGCCGGCCTGGCGCAGCACGCTGCGGCAACGGGCATGGGCGTATTGCACGTAGAAGACCGGATTGTCGCGCGACTGCTCCACCACCTTGTCGAGGTCGAATTCCATCTGCGCATCGGCCTTGCGCGTCAGCATGGTGAAGCGCACGGCATCCTTGCCGACCTCGTCGATCAGGTCGCGCAGCGTGACGTAGGTGCCGGCGCGCTTGCTCATGCGCACCGGCTGGCCGTCCTTCACCACATGGACGATCTGGGTCAGCACGACGTCCAGCGTCACTTTTCCGTCCGAAAGCGCGGCGACGGCGGCCTGCATGCGCTTCACATAGCCACCATGGTCGGCGCCCCAGACATGGACCAGCTCGCCAAAGCCGCGCTCGATCTTGTGGAGGTGGTTGGCGATGTCGTTGGCGAAATAGGTGCCGCTACCGTCAGACTTGCGCAGCGGCCGGTCCACCTCGTCGCCGAATTGGGTGGCGCGGAACAGTTCCTGCGGCCGCGGCTCCCAATCTTCCGGGGTCTTGCCCTTGGGTGGTTCCAGCACGCCAGTATAGATCAGGCCCTTGGCGGCGAGCAGCCGCTCCGCTTCCTCCAGCTTGCCGGATTCGATCAGCGCACGCTCCGAGACGAAGACGTCCTGCTGCACGCCGAGCGCGGCGAGATCCTCGCGGATCGCCTGCATCATCATCTCGACGGTGACGTCGCGCACCGTGTCCAGCCAGTGCGAGGGGCCGGCCGGCATGCCGCCGGGCTCGGCCAGGCTGTCGCCGAAGCGCGCCTTCAGCGCCTCGCCCACCGGGATCAGGTAGTCGCCGCGATACTGCAACCCGCCCGGAATGGACTGCGCGTACTCGTCCTCGGTCAGCGTCGTGCCGAGCGCCTGCAGGTAGCGCCAATAGGCGGCATAGGCCAGCGCCAGCACCTGCGCGCCGGCATCATTGATGTAGTATTCCTTGGTGACGTCCCAGCCGGCCTTGCGCAGCAGGTTCGCCAGCGCATCGCCCACCACCGCGCCGCGGCAGTGGCCGACATGCATCGGCCCGGTCGGGTTGGCGGAGACATATTCCACATCCACGCGGCGGCCAGCGCCCACGCTGCCGTCGCCATAGGACTCGCCAGCGGTCAGGATGACGGGAAGCTGGGCGCGCAGAAAGTCCTCGCGCAGTCGCAGGTTCACGAAGCCGGGGCCGGCGGGGGCGGCGCTCTCCACCTCCGGCAGCGCGGCCAGCTTCTCGGCCAAGGCGGCGGCCAGCTTCGGCGGCGCCTGACGGGCGGCCTTGGCCACCACCAGCGCGGCATTGGTCGCCATGTCGCCATGCGCGGGATCGCGCGGCGGCTCCATCTGCACGCGGGCGAAGGCCTCGGCCGGCTGGTCCGGCAGCAATTCCGCGAGTGCGGCGACGGTGCGGGCGCGCAGCGCCGCGAAGATGTCCTGGGTGCTCATTGTTCCAGCTCTAGCCGGGAATGTTCGGGTCGGTCAGGCGCCGGTGCTCCTCCAGCGCATAGCGGTCGGTCATGCCGGCGATGTAGTCGCAAACGACCAGGGCGCAGGCGGCGGAGCCTGCCTCCCCGGCGCGCGTGCGCCAGCCATCCGGCAGCATCTGTGGGCCGCCATGCAGCAGTTGGAAGAGAATCTGGCTGACCCGCTTCGATTTCTGCATGGCCCGGTTCACCCGCCAGTGGCGGTACATCCGGTGGAACAGGAAGTCCCGCACCGCCAGATTCGCCTCCATCATGCGCTGGGAGAAGGCGATCACCGGCTGGTCGGCGGCACGGATGTCGTCGGCGGATCTCGGGTTCAATGCGGCGATGCGCCGCTCCGCCTCCGCCACCACGTCGTTGACCATGACATTGATCACCCGCCGCACCGTCTCAGCCACCATGCGGTCGGCGGGAAGGTTCGGGTGGCGCTGCCGCGCCTGCTCGAAGGCCGCGCCGATCAGCGGGAGGGCTGCCGCTTCCTCCAGCGTGAACAGCCCGGCGCGGATGCCGTCGTCCAGGTCATGGTTGTTGTAGGCGATGTCGTCCGACAGCGCTGCCACCTGCGCCTCGGCCGAAGCATGGCTGGTCAGCTCCAGCGGGTGCCGCCGGTCGTATTCGGCGATATAGGGCGAGGGCCGGCGCAGCGGGCCATTGTGCTTGGCCAGCCCCTCCAGCGTCTCCCAGGTGAGGTTCAGCCCGTCGAATTCGGCGTAGCGATGTTCCAGAAGGGTGACGACCTTCAGGCTCTGGGCATTGTGGTCGAAGCCGCCATAGGGGCGCATCTGCGAATCGAGCGCCTCCTCCCCCGCATGGCCGAAAGGCGGGTGGCCGAGGTCATGCGCCAGGGCCAGCGCCTCCGCCAGGTCCTCGTCCAGCCGCAGCCGGCGGGCGATGGAGCGGGCGATCTGCGCCACTTCGATGCTGTGGGTCAGACGGGTGCGGAAATAATCGCCTTCGTGGAAGACGAAGACCTGGGTCTTGTACTGCAGCCGACGGAAGGCGTGGGAATGGATGATCCGGTCCCGGTCCCGCTGGTAGGGCGAGCGCGCATCCCCGCCCGGCTCGCGATGCAGCCGGCCGCGCGAGGTTTCGGGCTTCACCGCCCAAGGGGCACGGTCCTCGGGGGACATGCGGGGCGATTACCAGCCCCTCCCCCGCCCCGCAACCGGCGCCGCGGAACGGTTGGAATTCCGTGCCGCGACTACCTATCTTTTCGCTTCAGGAGATTGCCATGCCCGACTCAGCCAGCAGCAGCACGAGCTTCCGCGTGACCCCCCGTGCCGCCCAGCAGGTGGCCGAGATCGCCGCGCGCGAGGGACGGCCGGGCGCCGGCCTCCGCGTCTCCGTCAGTGCCGGAGGCTGCTCCGGCTTCCAGTACGGATTCGCGCTGGAGGATGCGCCACAGCCGGACGACCTGGTGGTGGAGCAGGGGCCGGCCAAGGTCTATGTCGATCCCGTCTCGCTGGATCTTCTGGCCGGGGCGGAACTCGACTGGAACGAGGAGTTGATCGGCGCGCATTTCGCCATCCGGAACCCGCAGGCGGTGTCCGGCTGCGGCTGCGGCTCCTCCTTCGCCATAGCCTGAGCCGCTTCGCCTTCCCGGCCGAAGGCGTTACACCGGGGCCATCCCGAACCGGAAGCGCCCATGCTTAGGCTTGCCACCTTCAACGTGAATTCGGTGCGGCGGCGGGTGCCGCATCTGCGGCGCTTCCTCGCGCGCCATTCCCCCGATCTGGTCTTCCTGCAGGAGACCAAGTGCCGGACCGAGGAATTCCCCGCCCTGGACTTCGCCGATACCGGCTACCGCGCCCATGCGCTCGGCCAGCGGGGCGGGCGGAATGGCGTCGCGGTGCTCGCCCGCATCCCCTTCGAGGTCGTGGCCGAGGCCCTGCCGGGAGAGGAGGAGGACAGCCAGGCCCGCTTCCTGGAAGTGGCGGCAGCGGGGATGCGGCTGGCCGGCATCTACCTGCCGAACGGGAATTCGGGCGGCGAGGACGGGTTCGCCTACAAGCTGCGCTGGATGGACAGGCTGACCGACTGGGTGCAGGCCCGGCTCGACGCCTTCGAACCCTGCGCCGTGCTGGGCGACTTCAACGTCTGCCCGACCGATGCCGATCTGGCGCCCGGCGCCCTGCCGCCCACCGATGCGCTCGTCCATCCGGAGAGCCGGGCGCGCTTCCGTACCCTGCTGCATATGGGCATGACCGATGCGCTAATGGCGCTGCACCCGGCCGATGCTCCCTTTACCTACTGGGATTACGGCCCCGCCTTTGAGGCCAACCGGGGGCTGCGGATCGACCACATCCTGCTCAGCCCAGAGCCGGCCGAGCGGCTGGTCGAGTGCGGCGTTGATGTCATCGCCCGAACGGAAGAGCAGCCGAGCGATCATGCCCCGGTCTGGTGCCAGATCCGCTGAGGCGGGCGACCCTCCCCTCCGCGGAGGAGGGCCGGCCCGATCGGCACGCAATCAGTAGTTCGGGCGCACCGTGACCGTGGGCGGTGTGGCCGGGGCAGGCTGCACCACGGTTGCCGGCGGTTGCACCACCGTCTGAGCCGGCGGCTGGCGCTCCACATAGGTGCAGGCCGTGAGTGCCATTGCCGCGCCGAGCGCGGCCAGGGCGGACAGGATGCGCATGATGGTCTTCCTCCTGTTCTGGGACCGATCCTGCGCAACAACATTACCGCGCGGCGATCGTCGCCCTTGGCAGCGGTGACGCCTGCGTGACCGGAGGCCACGGCTCGGCGCCCCTGTTTTCCGGATGTGGTTCAGGGACCGCCGCTACCGGTCCCGGCAGCGCTGCCGGCTGCGGTCCTCCTCAATGAGGCGCAGCAGCTCCGGCGGAAGCGGCTCCTCCAGTATGGCGCCATGCAGCCTTTGCAAGCCCTGGCGCAGCCAGAGTTCGAAGGCCTTGTCCTCCGGCGCTACCGGCCCGGCCGGAGGATCCTGCTCGGCGCTCATCACGGGGCGCCGGTTCGGGCGAACGGCGGCGCGAGCGCCAGGCGAATATGACATTCCAAGCCCTCCGGCGCGAAGTCCAGCCCTACCTCCGCGCCGAATTCCCGCGCCAGGCCGCGCCTGAGCAGGCGCAGGCCGAAGCCGGAGCGGTCCGGCAGCCGCACCGGCGGGCCGCCACGCTCGCGCCACAGGACCCGAGCCATGGGCGGGCGATGGCGCGTCCCCCGCTCCAGGCTCCAGGCCACCTCGATGCGCCCCTCCGGCACCGAGAGGGAGCCGTGCTTGGCCGCATTGGTGGCAAGCTCGTGGAAGGCGAGATGGACGGTCACCGCAGCCTGGGGTGGCAGCCGGATGGGGGGGCCCTTGATGACCACGCGCTCCGTGCCGCCACCGAGATGCGGCTCCAGGGTCCGCTCCACGACCTCGCGCAGCGGCGCCCCGTCCCAGCCGCTATGGGCCAGCATGTCATGCGCCCGGGCGAGGGCCAGCAGCCGCTCCCCGAAGGCGCGCCGGAAGGCGGCGGGCGTCTCCGCCGTGCGCTCCGTCTGGATCGCCATCGAGTGGACCACCGCCAGGGTGTTCTTCATGCGGTGATTCATTTCCCGCAGCAGCAGCGTCCGCCGCTCGTCCTCGGCATGGGCCTCGGTCTGGTTGCGCAGGATGCGGAGGAAGCCCTGTGGCCTGCCCTTGGCATCCAACAACGGCATCTTCACCCCCACGGCCCAGAAGCGGGAACCGTCCTTGCGCAGCACCCAGCCATCGGCCTCGGCGCGGCCTTCCTCCACGGCCTTGCACATCTCAAGCTCCGGCACGCGGGCGGCGCGATCCTCGGGGGTGTAGAGGAGATCCTGGGTTTGGCCGAGGATCTCCGTCTCGGCATGGCCGAAGATGCGCTGCGCGCCGGTGTTCCAGCTCGTGATGCGGCCGGAGAGATCGGAGGTATAGATCGCGTATTCGGTCGCGCTGGCGAGGATTTGGCGCAGATGCTCCGCGTCGTCACGCAGCGTGGCATTGGCCCCGTTCAGCTCCGCGCTGCGGGCCGCCATCTCCCTTTCCAGATCCGCATTGCCGCGGGAGAGCCGGGTGATCGCCGCTCCCAGACTTTGCGCCTGGGCCTGCAATGCCGCGAGTGCGGCCTGCGCCTCCGGCTCCGCAGCGCAGCCCCGCTGCACCCGGTCGGCCAGGGCAGCGACGGAGGCTATCAGGCTGTGGCAGAAGGCCTCCGCACCCCTGCGCCGGGTGGCGTGGCTCCTCTCTTCGGCCAGGGCGGCGCGGAGCGCCCGATTCTCCGCCTCCAGCGCGGCGATCCTTTCGCCGGCCACTTTGATCAGCTGCCAGGCCTGCGGCGGGACGTTCTTCGCCGCCACAGGCAGGTTGCCGGATGGGAGGATCTGACGCGGGCCCGTCTCGGCGGGCCTCGGGTCCTGCCTCATTCAGGTTCGACCTCGATCTCAAGCTGCACGCGCAGCCGCTGGAAGGCGGGAACAAGGCCGGTCACCCTTGCCGTGGCGCGGGCGCCGGCATCCAGCAGTGCCGCCACCGCCTGGGTGTCGTCCGGAGGCAGGTAGCCGAGTGCCCGCCCATCCGCCGCACGGACCTCGAGCCGGCCGGACGGCCCGTCAGGCTGCCGGGGCATGTGGCCCGGCGCGCCGCGCCGGACATCGAGACGGGCGCCGACATGGAGACAGTCGAACGCCCTTGCATCATCGGCGGCCAGACCGCTGGCGCCGAGCAGGAAGGTATCGATCATGCCTGCGGTGCCCTCCCTGCCCGCTCTGCCCCGGAGCCTGCGCCGAGCAGGATCCGCATCGCATCCAGGCCATGACTGCAGGCCTGGCCATAGGCGACTGCGGCCCGGCTCCAGAAATGTCCCGCCTGGCCGGCGGCACCGGGCATGCCGGAGAGGGCCGTCCGTGCCATGACGAAGGCGAATTCCTGCTGCCGCCGGGCAGCATCCCAGACGAGGTCCATCGTTATCCGGTTAGCCTCGGCTAGGTCACGCCAGCCCTGCAGGGGCTGGCGGCTCATCGGGTTGCCATGAACATGTCCTGGATCGGCCATAAGCGCGGGGGTGGCGCGCTGCTGGCGTTCGGTAATATCGGTCGTCAAATGATCTTCCCCTGAAATTCATCCGCCCTGGGGCGTATAGGACTGCCGATAACGGTACTGGGCTGAGCTCCGTTGCTTGGGGCCGCCGCCGGGATGATAACCGATCTTTCGGAGACTGCTTTTTAAGATTTCATACTGAAATACACTAAATCGCGATGATATCCACGAATGTAAGACAAATTACAGATGTCAATTTCTTCTGCTAGCTCGCACCCGACAATACAACCATTGCGATCTTCTGGCAGTGTTCTTCTCAATTTCTGGCTGTTTCTATGAACGGATTCGTATCTGGCCGCCCCCAACGAAATCGCGGCTCGCATTTGCCTTCGGGCCGAGGCGGTAGCGGAGTTCCATCTCCTTGCCCTGCGACGGCAGTTCGATAGGATCCGTGAGATCTTCGGCGAGAATGCGCCGCACCGCTCCCGCGAACTCATGTGGGTGGCGCTCTAGGTGCTCCTGGCTGAATTGCGGGGCAGCGGATCGCGCTGCGCGACCTTGTCACCCGTGCCGAGGGGGTGCTGAGCGCGCCCACGCTGTCACGCGTCGTTGCCGAACTGGTGGAGGGAGGATTTCTCCTGGCCGAGTCCGCCGCCAACAGCCGGCTCAAATTGCTGCGCCCCAGCGCACGGACCCTGCGGATCCTGACGATGCGGACCGATGCCGCCTTCGATGAATTCGCCAGGATCGTCAAGGATGCTGAGCAGCGCCTGGCGGAGGCGCGGCCGCCGGAACCCTAGCCGGGCGCCCCGCCCCCCTACCAGCGCCGCCAGCCCCAGCCATAATAGGGCCGGTAATAGCGGGGCCCGTAGTATCGGTAGTAATAGGGCCGCGGCGCCACATAGACGCTGGCCGCCGGCGGCGCGTAATAGCCTCCGTAATAGCCGGGCGCCGGATACACCGCGCAGCCGCCGAGTGCCGCGAGCAGCAGAAGCAGCAGCAGAATGCCTAGCCGTCGCATGGGGGCCTCCATCGCTGCGCTCATTGCAGCACCAACCCTGTGACGAAAAGCGGGCAAGCGCGAGGAGGCCCGGCAGGTGGGCGTGACATGCATGTTACGACGCGACGCCCTGCCCCTTCTCGGCTACTGATCGGCGTAGCAATGCGTCTCCGCCGCCGCGCCCGGCTGGGTGACGGCACCGAGATAAGCCGGGCCGACCGTCTGGGCGTATTTCCAGAGGGCGCCGCTGTTGTAATCCGTCCGGCGAGGCCGCCACTCGGCGCGGCGGCGGGCGAGTTCGGCCTCGTCCACCAGCATGTCGATGGTGCCCTTCTCGGCGTCGATCACGATGCGGTCGCCATTCCGCAACAGGGCGATGGGACCGCCCACTGCTGCCTCTGGCCCGACATGGCCGATGCAGAAGCCGCGGGTCGCGCCGCTGAAGCGGCCATCGGTGATGAGCGCCACCTGCTCGCCCATGCCCTGGCCGTAGATCGCCGCGGTGGTGGCCAGCATCTCCCGCATTCCCGGCCCGCCCTTCGGGCCTTCGTAGCGGATGACGATGACATCGCCGGCCTTGTAGGCGCGGTCCTCCACCGCCTTGAAGGCATCCTCCTCACAGTCGAAGCAGAGCGCCGTTCCCTCGAAGCGCAGGTTGCGCATGCCGGCGATCTTCACGATGGCGCCTTCCGGGGCAAGATTGCCCTTCAGGCCCACCACGCCGCCGGTCGTGGAGAGCGGATTGCTGACCGGGCGGATCACATCCTGGTCGGTCGGGAAGACCACATCCTTGTGGTTTTCCGCCAGGGTCTTGCCGGTAACGGTCAGGCAATCGCCATGCAGCAGCCCGGCGTCCAGCAGCGCCTTGATGATCACCGGGATGCCGCCGACCCTGTAGACGTCATAGGCGACATAGCGCCCGCCCGGCTTCAGATCGGCGATGTAGGGGGTGCGGCGCATGATCTCCACCACATCGTCCATGGTGAAGCGGATGCCCGCCTCATTGGCGATGGCCGGGAGATGCAGCCCGGCATTGGTGGAGCCGCCGGTCGCGCCCACCACCACCGCCGCATTCTCCAGCGCCTTGCGCGTCACGATGTCGCGCGGGCGGATGTTGCGGCGGAGCAGTTCCATCACCGCCTTGCCGCTTTCCACCGCCCAGCGGTCGCGATCCTCGTAAGGCGCGGGAGCGCCGGCGGAATAGGGCAGCGCCAGGCCGATCGCCTCGCTGACCGTCGCCATGGTGTTGGCGGTGAACTGGCCGCCACAGGCGCCGGCGGAGGGGCAGGCAACGCATTCCAGCTCGTGCAGGTCAGCGTCAGAGATCTGGCCGGCGGCGTGCTGACCCACCGCCTCGAACACATCCACCACGGTCACGTCCTTGCCGCGGAACTTTCCGGGCAGGATGGAGCCGCCATACATGAAGACGCTCGGCACGTTCAGCCGCAGCATCGCCATCATCATGCCGGGCAGCGACTTGTCGCAGCCGGCGAGGCCGACCAGCGCGTCATAGCAATGGCCGCGCACCGTCAGTTCCACCGAGTCGGCGATGATCTCGCGGGAGACGAGCGACGACTTCATCCCCTGATGGCCCATGGCGATGCCATCGGTCACCGTGATGGTGGTGAATTCGCGCGGCGTGCCGCCGGCATGCTTCACTCCCTGCTTCACGCTCTGCGCCTGGCGGCTGAGGGCGATGTTGCAGGGCGCGGCCTCGTTCCAGCAGGTGGCGACGCCGACGAAGGGCTGGTCAATCTCCTCCTCGGTCAGCCCCATGGCGTAGTAGTAGGAGCGGTGCGGCGCGCGCTCCGGCCCCACGGTCACATGGCGGCTGGGAAGCTTCGACTTGTCCCATTTCGTCATGGCGTGCCCCTGCCCTATTCGGCGATGCGTGCCAGCGCCGCATCCAACCGCGCCATTTCGGCGCGGGCGGCGTCGAGGCGCTCGCGGTTCTCCTCCACCACTTCCTGCGGCGCGCGTGCGACGAAGGATTCGTTGGCCAGCTTGGCGGCGATCTTCTCAGCCTCGGCCGCGGCCTTGGCGCGTTCCTTGGTGAGGCGGGCGCGCTCGGCGCCGAGGTCGATGACCTCGGCCAGAGGCAGCATCACCGTCGCCTCCCCGACCACCGCCTGGGCGACGCCCTTGGGCGGATCCCCGGCCAGCGGCAGGACTTCCGTCACCCGGCCGAGGCGACGGATGGCCTCGATCCAGCGGCCGGCGCGGGCCAGGCTCTCGGGTGCCGCATCCTTCACCAGCAGCGGCGTGGTGACGGAGGGTGGCACATTCACTTCCGCCCGCACGCCGCGGATCTCGGTAATGAGGCGCACCACCCAGTCCAACTCCTCGCGCGCCTTCTCCGCGCCCGGCACGGGGACCGGCTGCGGCCAGGAGGCGCGGATCAGGCTGCACTCCGATCCATAGCCAAAGCGGTCCCAGAGTTCCTCCGTCACGAAGGGCATGACGGGGTGGAGCAGGCGCAGGATGGTGCCCAGAACATGCTGAGCGGCACCCTTGATCTCCGCCTTCTCCGGCCCATCCGGACCGTTCAGCACCGGCTTGGCGAATTCCAGGAACCAGTCGCAATAGGTGTTCCAGACGAAGCGGTAGCAGGCGGCCGCGTATTCATCGAAGCGATAGGCTTCGAGCGCCCGCGTCGCCTCCGCCACCGCGGCATCCGCGGCGTCCAGGATCCAGCGCGCCAGCGGCGTCCGCGCCTCCGACGGGCCCCAGGCCGGATCGGGAGCGATGCCATTCATCTCCAGGAACCGTGCCGCGTTCCACAGCTTGGTGACGAAGGCGCGGTAGTCCTCCACCCGCTTGCGGCCCAGCTTTACGTCGCGGCCCGGCCCGGTCAGGGCACAGATGGTGAAGCGCAGCGCATCCGCACCATAGGCGTCGATCAGTTCCAGGGGGTCCATCACATTCCCCTTGGACTTCGACATCTTCTGGCCCTTCTCGTCGCGGACCAGGCCGTGGATGTAGACAGTGCGGAAGGGCACGTCGCCCATGAAATGCAGGCCCATCATCATCATCCGGGCAACCCAGAAGAAGATGATGTCGAAACCCGTCACCAACACATCGGTCGGGTAGTATCGGGCGAGTTCCGGCGTTTTCTCCGGCCAGCCCAGGGTGCTGAAGGGCCAGAGGGCGCTGCTGAACCAGGTGTCCAGTACGTCCTCGTCCCGCTTCAGGGCCACCTCCTTGCCGTAATGCGCACGCGCGGCGGCGACGGCCCCGGCCTCGGTCTTCTCCACGAAGACTGTGCCGTCCGGGCCGTACCAGGCAGGGATCTGGTGGCCCCACCACAATTGGCGGCTGATGCACCAGGGCTGGATGTCGCGCAGCCAGGCGAAGAAGGTGTTCTCCCACTGCTTCGGGACGAAGGTGGTCTTGCCTGTCTCCACCGCCTCGATCGCCGGCTTCGCCAGGGTGGCGGCATCGGCATACCACTGGATGGTCAGGCGCGGCTCCAGCGGCACTCCGCCGCGGTCGCCATGCGGCACCTGATGGGTATGCGGCTCGATCTTCTCGATAAGGCCGAGTTCCTCCAGCTTCGCCAGGATCGCTTTGCGCGCGACGAACCGGTCCTGGCCCGCGAGCGAACGGACGAAATCCGGATCGGCGACGCCCGGCACGGCGCGCAGCGCTGCTTCGATCTCGCCCAGGAAGATGCGCGCCTCGGCATCCAGCACGCTGGGCATCTCCAGCCCGTGCCGCTTGCCGACATTGAAGTCGTTGAAGTCATGTGCCGGGGTGATCTTGACCGCGCCCGAGCCCTTCTCCGGGTCGGAATACTCGTCTGCCACCACGGGAATCGCGCGACCGACCAGGGGCAGGATCACCCGCTTGCCGACAAGGTCGCGGAAGCGCTCATCCTCCGGGTGCACGGCAACGGCGGTGTCGCCCAACATCGTCTCCGGCCGGGTGGTGGCGACCACCAGGAAGCGGCCTGGCTCGCCCTCCACCGGGTAGCGCAGGTGCCAGAGACTGCCCTTCACCTCCCGGCTCTCGACCTCCAGGTCGGAGATCGCGGTCTGCAGCTTGGGGTCCCAATTCACCAGCCGCCGGTCGCGGTAGATCAATCCCTGCTTGTAGAGGGTGACGAAGACCTCCCGCACCGCGGCGGAGAGCCCCTCATCCATGGTGAAGCGCTCGCGCGGCCAGTCCAGGCTGGCGCCGAGGCGGCGCAATTGCCGAGTGATGGTGCCGCCCGCCTCCGCCTTCCACTCCCAGACCCGGTCGAGGAAGGCTTGGCGCCCCATGGCGCGGCGGTCCTTGCCCTCCGCGCCCAATAGCCGCTCCACCACCATCTGGGTGGCGATGCCGGCATGGTCGGTGCCGGGCTGCCAGAGCACGTCCCTGCCCTGCATCCGCCGCCAGCGGACCAGCGTGTCCTGAATCGTGAAGGTCAGCGCATGCCCCATATGCAGGCTGCCCGTCACGTTCGGCGGCGGCATCATGATGGTGAACGGATGCCCGTTGGAGCGGACATCGCTGGCAAATGCGCCGGACTGCTCCCAATCGGCGTAATGCTTCGCCTCGATCTGGGCAGCGCTGTAGGTCTTGTCCAGCATCGCCGAACTTTCCCTCGTCCCGATGGTTCTCAGATTTCGTGCCGGCAATAGGTAACCCAGGCCGGTCCGTTGGGCCAGCCTGGAAAACTCAGCCGATTACCTGGATTGAATCCGGGTCCGCTCAGCGCCGTGCGCCGCGCCCGATCTTCTGGACTTCCCGTTCGACGATCTCCTCGACCAGGGAAGGTAGATTTTTCTCCAACCACTCCCGAGATCGGAAGAGCGTCGTGTAGGGAAAGAGTGTAGATCTCGGTGGTCGCCGGATCATTAA